>DATFES010000185.1:0-7176 GCA_035250945.1 Alphaproteobacteria bacterium
TCATCGTCATCGTCCGTGACGGGCGTGACGTAGCGCTTTCCGCAACCCATTTCCGGCGACTTAAATCCCTCGAGTTCCTGCCCTACGAGGGGCTGCTGCGGACCTGGGTGCAAGGCGCCACCGCCGTCGCCGCGGCGGCAGAATCGGGGAAAATCGGTGTCATACGATACGAGGACCTATCGCGCGATTTCGTGGCCACGTTCGGCCGACTGTTGGAATGGCTGGGCGCCGACGCCGAGCCCTCGCTGATACGCGGCATCGAGGCCGCCGTGGCGTTCGAGACAATGACCGGCCGGCCCCGGGGTCAGGCGGCGGCCGCAAACGCTCGCAAGGGCGCGGCGCACGAATGGATCGACGAGCTTAGCATTTTGGCAAAGCGGCGGGCGTGGTCGATCGCCGGTCCCGTGCTCGAGCAGTTCGGCTACACCCCGACGGCAACGGTCGCCACCACCCACCCCGGCAAGATCTGATCGGCGACGAAGCGACGTGGCCCGAGGAAGCTATAATCACCACCGTTCGCGCTCGATGCCGGAGTCGTCCCGGCGACACGAATGGAATCATGCCTGATCCGATTAGTTGGTCGTTCGTCTGGCCGTATTTTCTCGCCGCTTTCGCCGGCGCGTACCTTCTCGGCTCGATCCCGTTCGGGTTGGTGCTGACGCGAGCAGCCGGGCTCGGCGACATTCGCGCGATCGGCTCGGGAAGCATCGGCGCCACGAATGTCCTGCGCACCGGCCGCAAGTGGCTTGCCGCGCTGACGCTCGTGCTCGATGGCGCCAAGGGCGCCGTCGCCGTGCTGTTGGCCCAGAGCTGGGGTCCCGACATGGGCCTCGTCGCGGGCTACGGCGCGCTCATCGGCCACATGTTTCCGGTGTGGCTGCGCTTCAACGGCGGCAAGGGCGTGGCGACGGCGCTTGGCGCCTGGCTGGCGATCGCTTTTCCAGTTGGGCTCGCCACATGCGCCACATGGCTGGTTGTCGCCGCCTTGTTCCGCTACTCCTCGCTCGCCTCGTTGCTGGCCGTCGCCGCGTCGCCGCTCTACGCCTGGTTTATCCACGGCGACTTGCAGTTGGTCGAGTTCGGAATCATCATCGCTGCCTTGGTTTGGGTCCGGCATCACGCCAATCTGCGCCGTTTGCTGACCGGCCACGAGCCGCGCATCGGCCGCTCGAAATGATTTGCCACGCGGTAGGTCGCAATCCTAGATTGTCGCTAGATATTAACAGCCGACGCAAACGCCATGCCGCCGCGCGCCCTCACCGATCTCGAACGACGAGACTGGCTTCGCCTCATTCGCAGCGAAAACGTCGGTCCGATCACCTTCTTCCACCTGTTGCGCCGCTTCGGATCGGCGGCGGCGGCGCTGGAAGCGCTGCCTGAGTTATCGCGCCGTGGCGGCCGGGCGCGTGCGCTGATCGTGCACCCGAAAACCAAAGCCGAAGACGAACTCGCCGAACTAACGCGGTTAGGCGCGCGGTTGGTCGCCCATGGCGAGTCCGAATACCCGCCGCCGCTCGCCGCGATCGAAGACCCACCGCCGGTGATCGCCGTCAAGGGATACCGGCATCTCGCCAATCGTCCTGCCGTGGCGGTGGTTGGCGCTCGCAACGCATCGGCGAACGGCGTTCGCTTTGCTCGTCAGCTCGCCGCCGACCTCGGCGCGGCCGGGCTCGTCGTCGTCTCGGGGCTGGCGCGCGGCATCGACACCGCGGCGCATGTCGGCGCGCTCGACAGCGGCACGATCGCGGCGTTGGCCGGCGGGATCGACGTCGTCTATCCGCCCGAAAACCAGACCCTGCACGGCGAGATCGGCGCCCGCGGCTTGCTGTTGAGCGAAATGCCGCCCGGCACCGTCCCGACCGCGACCCATTTCCCACGCCGCAACCGGCTTATTTCGGGAGCGGCGCTCGGTCTCGTCGTTGTCGAGGCGGCGCGGCGGTCGGGTTCGCTGATCACTGCCCGCCTGGCCCTGGAGCAAGGCCGCGAGGTCTTCGCGGTCCCCGGTTCGCCGCTCGATCCCCGCGCGCAGGGCGCCAATCAACTGATCCGCTCGGGCGCCGTATTGATCGAAAGCGCCGAAGAAATCGTGCGCGCCTTGAAGCCGCTTATCGACCGGCCGCTTGGCGAGCCGCCCTCGGCTTGGGAAAGAGTGGCGGCGGCGACCCTAGTTGATGGCGCCGAGATGACCGCGGCGAGGAAACTTATCCTTGAGAAATTGGCCCCGACACCCACCCCGGTTGACGAAATCATCCGGCAGTGCCAATTGTCAGCGGCAACCGTGTTGACGGTACTGTTGGAACTGGAGCTGGCCGGCAGGCTGTTGAGGCACCCCGGAAACCAGGTTTCTCTCCAATAGAAACAATACGTTAACCAGTTTACCGGACATTTCACCTTATAAGGGAATGCCTGGCTGATGGACGTTGTCATCGTCGAATCGCCGGCCAAGGCGAAGACTATCAACAAGTATCTCGGCCCCGGTTTCGCCGTGCTGCCGAGCTATGGGCATGTCCGCGACCTCAAGGAAAAGGATGGCGCCGTCGAGCCCGACAACGACTTCGCGATGCACTGGGAGATCAGCGATCGGGCTAAAAAGGCGCTTGCGGAGATCACCCAGGCGCTGAAAAGCGCCGATCGCCTCTATCTCGCCACCGACCCCGATCGCGAGGGCGAGGCCATTTCCTGGCACCTCAAACAGGTCCTGGCCGAAGCGAAGAAGCTGCGTGACATCGAGGTGAAGCGGGTCGTCTTCAACGAGATCACCAAGTCCGCCGTCCTTGAAGCGATGAAGAAACCCCGCGACCTCGATCGCGATCTGGTCGAAGCCTATCTCGCACGCCGCGCGCTCGATTTTCTGGTTGGATTCACGTTGTCGCCGGTGCTGTGGCGCAAACTGCCGGGCAGCCGGTCGGCTGGGCGCGTCCAGTCGGTGGCGCTCCGCCTGATCTGCGAGCGCGAGAAAGATATCGAGCGTTTCCGCGCCCGCGAGTATTGGAGCGTCGACGCCGAGTTTCGCACCGCGGCCGGCGCGCCGTTTCTGGCCCGTCTCACCCATCTCGACGAGCGCAAGCTCGACCGGTTCGACCTCGCCGACAAAGCGGCCGCTGAGACCGCCAAGTCGGCGATCGAGGCGGGCGACCCCTACGCCGTCATCGCGGTCGAGAAGAAGCGCGTCAGGCGCAATCCCCTTCCGCCGTTCACGACCTCGACGCTGCAGCAGGAGGCGTCGCGCAAGCTTGGCTTCAGCGCCACGCGCACGATGCGGGTCGCCCAGCAGCTTTATGAAGGCATCGATATCGGCGGCGAGACGGTCGGGCTTATCACCTACATGCGCACCGACAGCGTGAACCTTTCGCAAGAGGCGATACGCGCGGCGCGCGCGCTGATCGCCGATCAGTACGGCAAAGACTACCTGCCCGACGCGCCGCGGCTGTACAAGAGCCCGGCCAAGAATGCCCAGGAGGCGCACGAGGCGGTCCGGCCGACCGATCTGTTCCGCCGTCCCGAACAAGTGGCGCGGCGCCTCGGCGAGGACCATCGCCGGCTCTACGAGCTGATATGGCGGCGCACCGTTGCGAGCGAAATGGAAAGCGCGGCGCTCGATCAGGTCGCCGTCGACGTGGCGTCGCAAGACCGTCGAACCGTCCTGCATGCCACCGGCTCGACAATCGCCTTCGACGGTTTTCTTCGACTCTATCGCGAGGATCGCGACGACCCGATTGAAGACGACGAGGAAGGCCGCACGTTGCCGTCGATGGCCGAAGGCGACGCCGTGCGGCGCGGCGAGGTCAAGCCGGAACAGCATTTCACGCAGCCGCCGCCGCGCTATTCGGAGGCCAGCCTGGTCAAGCGGCTCGAGGAGCTTGGCATCGGTCGGCCATCGACATACGCCAGCATTCTCCAGGTGCTGCAGGATCGCGACTATGTCCGGCTGGAAAAGCGCCGGTTCATACCGGAGGACCGCGGTCGCCTAGTGATCGCGTTCCTCGAGGGATTTTTTCGGCGTTATGTCGAGTACGATTTCACCGCCAAGCTCGAGGACCAGCTCGATGAAATTTCCGGCGGTCGCGTCGACTGGAAGGCGGTGTTGCGCGATTTTTGGCGGGCGTTTTCCGAGGCGGTCGCCAACACCAAGGACCTGACGATCACGCAAGTCATCGACTCGCTCGACGCCGAGCTGGGGCCGCATTTCTTTCCCGCGCGCGAAGATGGAGCCGACCCGCGTCGCTGCCCTTCTTGCGGCGAGGGTCGGCTCGGTTTGAAGCTGGGCAAATTCGGCGCCTTCGTCGGCTGTTCGCGGTACCCGGAGTGCCGATACACCCGCCGCCTCGGAATAGAAAACGGCGATGGCGAGGCGGCGGCGCTCGAAGCCGCGCGCACAATCGGCGTCGATCCGTCGAGCGGCGAGATCGTCAGCCTGCGCAAAGGGCCGTATGGCCTTTACCTGCAGCTTGGCGAGGGCGCCGAAGGCATCAAGCCCAAGCGCGTCTCGCTGCCGCGCGACATCGATGCGCAGACGATCGACCTCGACATGGCGCTGAAGCTCTTGGCCCTGCCGCGCGCCGTCGGTCCGCATCCCGAGACGGGCGACATGATCACTGCCGGGCTGGGACGCTTCGGGCCGTATTTGAAGCATGGACACAAATACAAGTCGCTCGGGTCGACGCAAGACTTGCTGACCGTTGGCCTCAATCGCGCGGTCGACATCCTGGCGCAGCCGGGCGGCGGCCGACGCGCCGCGACGCCTGCCGGACCGACGCGCGAAATCGGGACCCACCCCGACGATGGCAAACCGTTAATCGCCGGCGTCGGACGCTATGGGCCATACGTCAAACACGGATCGGTCTACGCCAATTTGTCCAAGGGCCGTTCGATCGAAGAGGTGACGCTCGACGAGGCGGTGGCGCTGATCGCCGAGCGGATCGAGCGCAAATCCGGCAAGTCGGCGCGCAAGAGCAAGGCGAAGCCGGGGAAACGACGCGGCGTCGAAGCCGCGATGCCGCCCAAAAAGACGCCTTCCAAGAAGGCTGCCAAGTCGAAGCGGAAAACGCCGGCCCCAGCCGCCGACGACGTCGTCTGATCGGCCCTTGCGCAAGCGCGGCTCATCCCGTCGTCCCCTGCCCGACAAGACGACGCCGCACGAGCCGGTTCGCTCGCGTGGCGGCAACGTCGGAGAACGCGGATCGGCCCGCGCATTTAGCAAAAAGGGCGGCGCCCGGCCGCGGCGGATCCCTTCGGCGTCGATACCCTCCACAGCGCTGATCGAGGTGGTCGAGATCGATGCCGAGGAGGGTGAAGCGATCGCCCATCCGCTCGAATGGCGAGGTGACGGCAAACCGCCGCTGATTCGCCTGAAACCGGCCGCGGGTGAAGCCGATCTGGCGATCGGCGAGCGGGCACTCGTTCGGCTCGAGCGGACCAACGGCCTCGAGTTCATCGGCAGCGTCATCCGGCGTGTCGAGCGTGCGCCCGAGCGCGTGCTTGCCGTCTTGGTCGCAGGACCGCACGGCGCGCGCTTGCAGCCGACCGACAAACGTATCCGCGGCGAGTTCGCCCTCGAAAGCCGCAACGCAAAAGGCGCCCAACCAGGAGACCTCGTTCTCGCCGAGGTCCTCCCCGGCCACCGGCTCGGCATAAAACACGCCCGCGTCATCGAACGCCTGGGATCGAGCCGGAGTCCGAAAACGGCGAGCCTCATCGCCATCCATGCGCACGATATACCGACGAAATTCAGCGACGCGGCATTGGCGGAGGCTGAGCGCGTGCCACCGGCGCCGATGGATAATCGCGTCGATTTGCGCGACCTTTCGCTCGTCACCATCGACGGCGAGGATGCGCGTGACTTCGACGATGCCGTCTTCGCCGAACCAGACGGCGACCCGGTGAACCGCTCGGGGTTCCACATCGTCGTCGCCATCGCCGACGTCGCCTGGTACGTGCGTCCGGACCGCCCCCTCGATCGCGAGGCCCGGCGCCGCGGCAATTCGGCCTACTTTCCTGACCGTGTCGTGCCAATGCTGCCGGAGCGCCTGTCGAACGATCTGTGCTCGCTACGCCCGCTGGAGGACCGGCCGTGCCTCGCCGTGCATGTCTGGATCGACGCCAATGGCCGCAAGCTTCGGCATCGCTTCGTGCGCGCCATGATGCGTTCGCAGGCGCGCATCACCTATGACGAGGCGCAGGCGACATGGGACGGAACGCCGCGCGGCGCCGCGGCGGGCCTGCGCGATCGCGTGCTGGCGCCGCTCTACGGCGCCTTCCACGCGCTGTCCCGCGCCAGGCGGGCGCGAGGCACGCTCGACCTCGATCTTGAAGAGCGCAAGGTGGTGCTCGGCCCCGATGGCCGCATCGAGCGCATCGTTCCGCGCCCGCGGTACGACAGCCATCGGCTGATCGAGGAGTTCATGATCCTCGCCAATGTCTGCGCCGCCGAGACCCTCGAGGAACGCAAGCTCACCTGCATGTATCGCGTCCACGATACCCCCGACCCGGCGAAACTCGACGCGCTGCGCATTGTCCTCAGCGGCCTCGATTTTCGCCTGGCCAAGGGGCAGGTGTTGAAACCGCAGCATTTCAACCGCATCCTCGATTGGGCGGCGGGTACGCCCAATCAGCATTTGGTCAATCAGCTTGTGCTGCGCACCCAGTCGCTCGCCGTCTACAGCCCCGACAATCGCGGCCATTTCGGGCTGGCGCTCCGGCGCTACGCGCATTTCACCTCGCCGATCCGCCGATACGCCGATCTCCTGGTCCACCGCGCCCTCATCACCGGCCTGACGCTCGGCCGCGGCGGCTTGGACGACGGTCCGTCGCCAGATTTCGCTGCGACGGCCGAGCACGTCTCGGCCACCGAGCGTCGCGCGGCGGCGGCCGAACGCGAAGCGCTGGACCGCTATGTCGCCGCCTGGCTCGAGGCGCGAGTCGGCGCCGAATTCAGCGCCCGCGTTTCGGGCGTGACGCGTTTCGGCTTGTTCGTCTCGCTCGAGGGATTGGGGGCCGATGGATTGATCCCAATCCGTTCGCTTCCAGGCGACTTCTACCATCATGATGCCGAGCGTCACGTGTTGCGCGGTCGGCGCTCCGGCCGCAGCTTCACGCTCGGCCAGCCAGTCACCGTCCGCTTGGTCGAGGCGACGCCGGTTACCGGAGGCTTGCGTTTCGAGTTGGTAGGTCTCGAAG
>DATFES010000190.1:0-2069 GCA_035250945.1 Alphaproteobacteria bacterium
GCCCGGCCGGCGCGCGACGGCCGGCTCGATTGGCCGCTCGAGCGCGTCCTGACGACATTTCCGCGGCTCGGCGAACGCATGGCGCATATGGGGTTCCAGCTTTCCGGCGGCGAGCAGCAGATGCTCAGCATCGGACGCGCGCTGATGACCAATCCCGACCTGCTCATCCTCGACGAGGCGACGGAAGGTCTGGCGCCGCTCATCCGCAAGGAAATCTGGGCGGTCATTCGCCGCATTCGCGACTCCGGCATGGCGGCGCTCATCGTCGACAAGGATGTCCGCACGCTCGCCGCGATCGCCGATCGCCTGATGATCATCGCCAAGGGGCGGATCGTCTTCCAAGGCGCGCCGGGCGGGCTCGCCGCGGCGCCGGAGGTCAAGCAGCGCTACCTTGGCGTTTGACGACGCGGCGTTCAGGCGCGGCCGCGCCGCCTCAACGCAGATACTGCGCGAGGTTGCTTTGGATCTGCCGCTCGAACTCGCTGTCGAGGTCGCGCATCGCTTCCTCGAGCAGCTCGAACCACGCCCGTTCGCGCTGGTTCACCGTCACGCTTTCGGCCACAGTGCGCGAACGTGTCGCCCGGGCGACGGCGAACCCCTCCGACGTAACGCCGCGCGCGCCGACGATCTGCAGCGCCGCTTCGAGCGTGATCGTATAGCGCTCGGTCTGGTCGCGGGTGAACGCGCCGCGAATTCCCTGGGTGCGCGCCAGTTTTTCCTCGATGACGCGCGCGTCCTTGACGATGAAACGCGCCCGGCGGCCGGGAGCGCCTGTCGCCGCCAACCGATCGCGCGCCCAACGGCGCATCGCCGCTTCGGGCGCCACGGGGAAGAGATGCTCGACATGCGGGGCGGCGAGCGGCGCGCGGTATTCGGTATCGATGTCGACCGCGGCGACATCGAGGCGAAGATCGCCGCGATGCTCGAAGGTCATCTCGGCGAACCGCGCACGCGGTTCGGGCGTGTTGCAGGCGGCGAGCAACATGGCGACGAGGGCCGCGAAGGCGAGCGCGGCTGCCCGGCGCGGCGGGGCGTCAATTGGCCTGGGTTTGGACAAGGTCGTCATAGTCGAACACATGGTTGGCGTTGCAGAACTCGCAGGTGACGATCAGTTTGCCATCGACCTTGAGCTCGTCCAGTTCGGCGCGCGGCAGCGCACGCAGCACCGTCGCCGCGCGCGTGCGCGAGCACCGACAGGCGTGGACCAGATCGTGAGGCCGGAAGATCTTGACGCCCTCGGCGAGGAACAAGCGGTCGACCAGCTTCCACGGCGCCAGCTCCGGATCGACCAGCTCGTCGGCGGTCGCGCTGCCGACCAGGATCATGGCGCGGCGCCAGCCTTCCTCGATCGCATCGAGCGCCGCGACGGGCGGCCGCTCGGCCGGCTTGCCCTCGGCCGATCCGGCGGCGTCGTCGGACGGCAGGCGCTGCACCATCAGCGCACCGGCGCGCCACGCCGGCGCGCCGTCGCTGCCTCGCGTCTCGGCGGCGGCCACTTTAAGCCCGGCCTCGAACTGCTCCGATTGCCGGAAATAATGATGCGCGCATTCGGCCAGCGTGGCGCCGGTGAGCTCGACGATTCCCTGATAGCGCTCGGTGTTGGGCCCCTGGTCGACGGTGAAAGCGAGATACCCGGCGCCGAGCAGTTTCGGAACCGAGGGCCGCGATTCGTCGATCGCCGCCACGCGCTCGGCGTCGAACTGCGCGTAGCCGCGGATCGCGCCGGCACTGGTCACGTCGACGACCATCATGCGAATCGCGCCGTCGCTCTTGGTCTGCAGCGTGAACACGCCGTCGTACTTGAGCGTCGCGGCGAGCGCCGCGCCCATGGCGATCATCTCGGCGAGCGTGCGCGCGACCAGCGGCGGATAGGCGTGGCGCTTGACGATCGTGTCGACGACCGATCCCAACCGCACCACCCGCCCGCGCAAGGCGAACGGATCGATTTGAAACGGCAGGACGATATCGTCGCTGGCGATTTCGAGGAGCGTCGGCGTGTTCATGCAAGGATTATATATCGTGACGCAACGGGTCGCCGACAATCATCATCGACGCGATTAACCACAAAG
>DATFES010000207.1:0-4235 GCA_035250945.1 Alphaproteobacteria bacterium
GCGAGCAGCGTCTCGTGCGGCGGACGCGTGCGGTCGATATGGCCGCTCACCGTCCACAATTCGCCCGCCAATTTCAACGTCGGATCGAGCGGTCGGATGCTCGATGGAAGTACGACGCGCTCGCATCCCATCGCGCGCAAGACGTCGTGCACGGCGCCGCTGTAGCACGCGGCGAGACGGTCGACCAGCGTGTCGCCCATCGAGGGTGCGGGAGCGGGCGTCGTCGACGGGGGCCAGTCAGCGCAGCGACTGATTGAGCTTGGCGAGCGCCGTCGAGCCGGGGCACAACTCGCGTTCGCCGAGCTGATTGAGCGGAGTCGCGACCGTGTTCATGTAATCGTGCATGTCGCTGGCGTCGGGCTCGACGTAGAGCAGGCCGGTGACGACCTCGCCCGCCGCCTGGCGCTCCTGGAGATAGTTCATCGCCGCGATGCGGTTGCGCGCGTCATAGTCGCTGGCCAGCTTGCGTAGGCGGAGCACCGAGCCGTCGTGCTGCGTCACGACTTCGACCGACCCGGGTGCGTAGTCGGCGGTGATCTCCTCGCGCTCGATCATGACGTCGAGGCGATTGACCGCCTCGTTGTGTTCGCGCACGTAATCGAAACTCTTGGTCGAGCCGACGTGATTGTTGAAGGCGACGCAGGGCGAAACGCAATCGATAAAAGCCGCGCCGTGGTGGGTGATCGCGCCCTTGATGAGCGCGACTAGTTGCGTCTTGTCCCCCGAAAAACTGCGCGCCACGAAGGTCGCGCCGAGTTGCAGCGCCATGGCGGCGAGATCGATGGCCGAATCGTTGTTGACCGCGCCGCGCTTGCTCTTCGAGCCTTTGTCGGATGTGGCAGAGAACTGGCCCTTGGTCAGCCCATAGACCCCGTTGTTCTCGACGATGTAAACCATGTGCACGCCGCGCCGTATGCTGTGGGCGAACTGGCCCAGCCCGATCGACGCCGTGTCGCCGTCGCCCGAAACTCCCATATAGATGAGATCGCGGTTGGCGAGATTGGCTCCGGTGAGAACCGACGGCATGCGTCCGTGAACGCTGTTGAAGCCGTGCGAGGCGCCGAGAAAATACGTCGGCGTCTTCGACGAGCAGCCGATGCCGGAGAGCTTGGCGATGCGGTGCGGTTCGAGGTCGAGCTCGTAGCACGCTTGGATGATCGTCGCGCTTATCGAATCGTGGCCGCAGCCCGCGCACAGCGTCGAGACCGATCCCTCGTAATCGCGGCGCGTGTAGCCCAGCTTGTTGGTCGGCAATTTCGGATGATGAAGCTTCGGTTTGGCGATGTACGTCATGACACGACCCTGCGTCGTGGCGCCACGTCGAGCGCCAGCAGTTTTTCGGCGATGTCTGCGATGATGAACCGGGCGGTGATCGGCGTGCCGTCGAAGTGCAAGACCGGGATCAGGCGCATAGGATCGATCGCCGCCTCATTGACGAGCAGGGTTCGAAACTGCGCGTCGCGGTTTTGCTCGACGACGAAGACCTGGTCATGCGAAGCGATGAACTCGAGTACCTCCTGCGCGAAGGGAAAGGCGCGCACGCGGAGCGCGTCGAGGTGGATGCCGCGCGCCTCGAGCGCGTCGAGCGCCTCATGCATCGCCGGAGTCGTCGAGCCGAAGTAGATGACGCCAAGCCGCGTCGCCTGCTTGGCGGGACGCAGCACCGGTGCGGGGACCAGCTTCTTCGCCGTCTCGAACTTGCGCAGCAGGCGCTGCATGTTGTCGACGTAGGTCGATCCTTCCTCGGTATAGCGGGCGTAGCGGTCGCGCGTCGTGCCGCGAGTGAAAAAGGCGCCGCGCGTCGGATGCGTTCCGGGATAGGTACGATAGGTAACGCCGTCGCCGTCGATGTCGAGGTAGCGCCCGAACTCGCGGCCCGCCTCGAGGTCATTGTAGGTCATGACCTTGCCGCGGTCGAAGCGGCGGGAATCGTCCCAAGCGAACGGCGCACACAGCCAGTCATTCATGCCAATGTCGAGGTCGAGCATGACGAAGACCGGCGTCTGCAACCGATCGGCAAGATCGAAGGATTGCGCCGCGAAGTCGAAACACTCGCGCGGATCCTCGGGAAACAAGAGCACGTGCTTGGTGTCGCCATGCGAGGCGTAGGCGCACGACAGGATATCGGCCTGCTGCGTGCGCGTCGGCATGCCGGTCGACGGGCCGCCGCGTTGGACATCGAAGATCACCGCGGGAATCTCCGCGAAATAGGCGAGGCCGATAAATTCTTGCATCAGCGAAATACCCGGTCCCGAGGTGGCCGTGAATGCACGGGCGCCATTCCACGCGGCGCCGATGACGACGCCGATCGCCGCCAGTTCGTCCTCCGCCTGGACGATAGCATAGCGATGTTTACTGGTTGCGGCGTCGACGCGGTAGCGGCGGCAATACGTCTGGAACGCCTCGGCGAGCGAGGTCGAGGGCGTGATCGGATACCAAGCGGCGACGGTCGCCCCGCCATAGACGGAACCCAGGGCCGAAGCGCTGTTGCCGTCGATAAAGACCTTGTCGCCGACCCGCTCGGCGCGGCGCAATCGCAGGCCGATCGGGCAATCGAGATGCGCCTTCGCCCAGTCGCGGCCCAGATGCAGCGCCTTGACGTTCGGCTTCAGCAATTGCTCCTTGCCCTTGAACTGCTCTCCGATCAGTTTCTCGACGATTGAAATGTCCATGTCGATGAGCGCGGCGAGCGCCCCGACATAGATGATGTTCTTGAACAGCTGGCGCTGCCGCGGATCGCTGTATTCGCGGTTGCAGATGTCGGTCAACGGCACGCCGATGACGTTTATGTCGACGCGAAACTTCGATGGCGGGATCGGTTTCGTCGAATCGTAGAACAGATACCCGCCGGGCTCGAGGCTGGCGACGTCGGTGTCCCAGGTCTGCGGATTCATCGCCACCATCAGGTCGACGCCGCCGCGCCGGCCGAGATAACCGGCCTCCGACACGCGCACCTCGTACCAGGTCGGCAGGCCCTGGATGTTCGAGGGAAAGATATTACGCGACGAGATCGGTACGCCCATGCGCAGTATCGACTTGGCGAATAGCTGATTGGCGCTCGCCGAGCCCGAACCGTTGACGTTGGCGAACTTGACGACGAAGTCGTTGACGCGGGCTATCGGCTGCGGCATGCGTGCCCCGCCTGAGTCGGCTCGAGCAAGAATTTTTGCATGTCCCACGCCCCGGTCGGGCAGCGCTCGGCGCACAACCCGCAATGAAGACAGACATCCTCGTCCTTGATCATGACCCGTTCCGTCTTTAATCGGTCGGACACGTAAAGGTCTTGTGTCCGATTGAGCGCCGGCGCGCTAAGCCGCGATCGCAGGTCGTCCTCCGATCCGTTGACCGTAAAGGTGATGCAATCCATCGGGCAAATATCGACGCAAGCATCGCACTCGATGCACAGCCTAGTCGCGAACACCGTCTGGACGTCGCAATTGAGGCATCGCTGCGCCTCGCGATAGGCGAGTTCGCGGTCGAACCCGAGCTCGACCTCGACCTTGATGTCCTTGAGCGCCACCCCGAGTTCGCGCAAGGGCACCTTGAACCGTTGGTCGAGCGCCACGTCGTTGTCGTAGCTCCACTCGTGGATGCCCATCTTCTGGCTGACCAGATCGACTTTCGGCGGCGGGCGGACGCCCAAATCCTCGCCATGACACAACTTGTCGATCGATACGGCGGCGTCATGGCCGTGCGCCACGGCCCAAATGATGTTCTTGGGCCCGAAGGCGGAATCGCCGCCGAAGAAAAGCTTGGGATGGGTCGAGCGCATCGTCTTGGGATCGACGATCGGCATCCCCCAGCGGTCGAATTCGACTCCGATGTCCCGTTCGATCCACGGAAACGCGTTCTCTTGACCGACCGCGATCAGGACGTCGTCGCATGGCATGTGAACGTCAGGCTCGCCGGTCGGCACGAGGTTTCGACGGCCATTGTCGTCGTAGCGCGCCACGACTTTCTCGAAGACGACGCCGCTCAGGCGGCCATTCTCGTGGCTGAACGCCTTGGGAACCATGAAATTGACGATCGGGATGCCCTCGTGCATGGCGTCCTCCTTTTCCCAAGGAGACGCCTTCATCTCGTCGAAACCGCTCCGCACGACGACACGCACGTCCTCGCCGCCGAGGCGCTTCGAGGACCGGCAACAATCCATCGCCGTGTTGCCGCCGCCGAGCACGATGACGCGTTTGCCGATGCGCTCGATGTGGCCGAACGACACCGAGGCGAGCCAATCG
>DATFES010000152.1:0-4908 GCA_035250945.1 Alphaproteobacteria bacterium
CAGGCGTGCGGGTCGATGCCGTGCCGCTGCTGCAGGACGAGCGCTTTCGCGCCATCGCCGAGCGCTACCTCGGCCGACCAATCGAGATAGACATACTGCGCGAGCTGGTCGCCGAGACGATCGCTTTCGCCCGGCAGGTAAAATTTCCCGCCACCGACGCCGTCGTCCCCGAGCAGGAGGTCATCGGCGGCACGTTGCAGGTGCTGGTGACCGTCGCGCGGCTGGGCGTCGTTGAAGTGCAGGGCAACGAATGGTTCGCCACCAACCAGCTTTCCGGCGCAATACGCATCAAGCCAGGGGAGCCGATCGACGGCGCCACGCTGGACGCCGATCTCGCCTGGCTCAATAGCAATCCCTTTCGTTCGATCGACGCAGTCTTGCGGCAAGGCCAGCAACCCGGAACGAGCGATATCATCCTGCGCACGAACGACCGGTTTCCGGTGCGGTTCTTCGGCGGCTATGCGAACGACGGCACTCGCGCCACGGATCGCGATCGTCTGAGCTCCGGATTCTCGTGGGGCGATGCCTTTCGTCTCGGCCATCGACTGGACTATCAATACTCGCGCTCGATCGAACGCAGCGCTTTCCAGGGCCACAGCGGCTCATATGCGGTGCCGCTGCCATGGCGCGACATCCTGACGCTGTCGGGCGGTTACACGCGGACCCGATCGCAAGCGCTGGGCGCCTTCAGCAATCGCGGCGAGGGCCGGCAGTTCGCGGCGCGTTACAGCGTGCCGCTGCCGCGGCTCGAAGTCGCGAACGGACTGACGCACGAAGTATCGTTTGGCGCGGAATACAAGCGCAACAACAGCGACCTCGAATTCGGCGGCGTCAACGTTTTCTCCTCGGCGCCGGAAATCAATCACGGCGTGCTCTCCTACGTGGTCGGACTGCTCGACCAGCTCGGCTCGACGACCGCCTCGGTCGACGCTTACTACTCGCCCGGCGATCTGACGTCGAACAACACCACGGCGGCGTTCCGCCAGGCGCGCTTTGGCGCCGACGCACGCTATGCCTACGTTCGGGCGCGGGTCGAGCGGGTGTTTTTCTTGCCCGACGAATTCACCTTCGTCGCACGCGGCGCAGCGCAATGGGCGAATCGCAATCTGTTGTTCAGCGAGCGGCTGCCCGTCGGCGGCGCGCGTTCGGTACGCGGATACGAAGAAGACGCTTTTTCCGGCGATCTCGGATATGTCGCGACGCTCGAGCTGCGCACTCCGAGTATCGCGGTGCTTCCGCTGTTCGGCGTCAGCGAGCCGAACGATCAGCTTCAGTTTCTCGCTTTCTTCGATTACGGCGTGGCCTCGCCCTTCCAGCGGGCGCCGGGCGGGCCGGGAAGGCAGACCGCAGCCAGCGTCGGCGTCGGGCTGCGTTATTCGATCGGCCCCTATCTGGCGTTGCGCGTCGACCACGGGGTCCAACTCCGCGGCGACAATCCGCTCGCCTCGCGCGATCGCGATCAGCGCACGCATGTCGGCGTGATCGTCGGCTACTGACCCCAGGAGCGAGACCCAGCCCCGATATTTCGGGGAAGACGTGCGAGGAATCGGAGGGCGACATGAACGGCGACGAAAGATGCCACGACGTGGCGGAGCAAGGACGACCGCAGGTCCTGCGCAGCGAGGCCGACGCCGAAGGTCTGATCCCGTGTTACGTTCGCGGCTGTTTGACGCCAAGCGAGCGGCGCGCCTTTCTCCATTTTTTATTGCGTTCCCCGAGCCTGCAACGGAAGGTTCTCGATCGCCTGCAGATCATACGCCCGGGGCCCGAGGAGTTCATCGAACGCCTCGCCGCTTCGCCCGAATTGCAACGGCGGGTCCTGCGACGCGTACAGGACGAGCTGGCCGCCATCGACGCCATTGCGCCATCTTGCCTAGGCGCAAAACTGCGCCGCGCGCGCGTCGCGGCTGCGGCCATGCTCGCCAGAGGCTTCGCCGTCGCACGCGAGTCGATGCGGCGTTGGGGCGTTCGGTTGCGGGCGCGGGCTGTGGCGCTCGCATGGCTTGCCGCCAAGCCGCGCGCCGTCGCCGCGATGTACCTCGTTTGCTTGGTTCAAGGCGCGTTGATCGCGGCCCTCGCGCCGTCGCCGCCAAGCGAGCGTTTGGATTACGTCGCGCTGGCGACGCCTTCTTCGGTCGACGGTCGGCATCTCGTCCGGATCGCCGATGGGGCGAGCGTGAGCAGGCTCTTCGAGCTTTTGGGCGAGCTCGGGTTGGAGATCGTCGCCGGGCCGGATTCGATGGGGCTGCTCGAACTTGCCGGACGGCCGGGAGCCGGGGCTCCCGACAAGGAAGCGCAACGAGCGCGACTTCGCGCGCGATCCGACCTGATCACGATCGTCGAGCCGCAAATCCCGTGACGATGCGGCGATTGCCGGGCATCTGCGTCGCCCTGACCGGAACGTTGATTGCGCTGTTCGTCCTTGCTCTGGAATGCAGGGCGCAGATCGATGCGCCCGCAGCGGTACCCGAAATCGCGCGCCAACTCGTCGTCGTACACCGCCCGACCCCCTCCGGGGTCGATCCGCAGGCGATTGCCCGGACCTTGGGCGCGCGTCATCGCGACAGCCGCAGCCTCACCGCGCTCAGGTTGACGATTTCGGTCTTCGATCTCGATTGGCGCGCCGATTTGGCGGCGATCGAGGCGGCGCTCCGAGCCAGTCTCGATGTTCTGGCGATGGACGTTAGCCGCGAGTACGTGGCGCACGCTTCGGGATTCGAACTGAGCGCGCGAAGTTTGCAGTACGCGATTGAGTTGATCAATGCGCGCGATACGTCGCGCTTCGCCGATGGTCGCGGCGTGCGCGTCGCGCTCATCGACGGTGGAATCGACGATCGTCATGTGGCGCTTAAGGGAAAATTCCTCGCCCACATCGACCTCGTCGGCGAAGCGACAAGCCCGCAGCCCTCGTTTGCTTACGACGAACTGCGTCATGGCACCGGCGTTGCGGGCATCGTGCTGGCGTCAGGCGCAATGATCGGCCTCGCCCCCGGCGCACGGGCCATCGCAATCAAGGCGTTCTCATTGCGCGGCGGCGACGGGAAAACGATCCGCAGCTCGTCCGAACGTATCGCGCGGGCGATTGAGATCGCGCTGCGCCTGCGCGCCCGGGTGATTAACATGAGCTTCGCGGGTCCACGCGACAGAGTGGTGGAATTCGTCGTCGGCGCGGCCCTAGCGGAGGGCGCGATCCTCGTCGCTGCCGCAGGCAGCGCGGCGGCGTATCCCGCCGCCTATCACGGCGTTATCGGCGTCGCGGCGGTCGACGCCGCCGAGCAGCGCAGCCCCGTCATCGCCGCCCGTGACCATATCGCGGTTCTTGCGCCTGGCGTAGATGTACTGACCGCCGCACCGGGCGGCGGGTTCCAGACGTTGAGCGGCGCCTCGCTGGCCGCGGCGCATGTCTCGGGAGCGGCCGCGCTACTGGTGGAGTTGCGTCCGACACTCGATGCGCGCGATGTTCTGGCGATCCTTCGCCGCACCGCACGGCCGCCGCGAAACGTCGACGCGCCCGGCGATGACGGCGGCTGGATCGTTGACGTCGGCGCCGCTTTGGCCAGCCTTGGCGATGCGGCGGGCGGGAGACCCCCGTCCAGGTAAGACTTGGTCGCCGGTTTTACATACCAACGCTCGTTAATGATTCGCGAAGCCATTAGTTGTATTTTGGAATATTAGCGTAATAATCATATATATTTTGTTTGACTCCAGGCGGCCTTGAGTAATATTCATTTTGCCATGAGTATGCCGGTCGAACAAACCGCACGAATCGCCTGGTCCACGCCGCGGGCGCTCCGCCTGTGGGATCGCGACGCCATGGCGCGCCCGGAAAACATCCAGCTTCTGTTTCACAGCCTCGAGCGTGATGGGCTCGACGCACGGGAGGCCGTGCGGTTGCTGGTACAGTGGCTGCTCGATCCCGATGCTGCGCGACTTGCCGGCGCGCCAGTCAACCCGGGCCTACCGGCGGTATGGCAGACCCTCAACGAGCTTTGCTGGGTGGTCGGCATCAGCCTCGCGTCGATCGTCGCCGAGGAAGAACGTCGCGTCGAAGCCTAAGTCGCAGGCGTCGAGTACTGTTCCGGGGCGGGCTGGGGCGCTCCTGAAGTTTGCGCATTTTCAATAAGTTATAACGCCAGTCGCCGGTTCGTTTTTGGAACGCACAGAAATGGCAAGGATACATTTTGTCGTACCTTAGCTGACGCAGTTAAAAAGCAATAGAAAAGTCGCGGCACGCGCATGTAATCTTGGATTGTTTTCAGTTTTGACCTAACTTTACTTACGATTGGGATTCACTCCTGCCCGCTTGAAGACGAAAGGGAACCAATGGCAGGGACCGGGGAATCACGCGGCAAGCCGCCGCGGCATCGAGAAGCATCGCTCCGGCGGAGACGCAAGCGCACCCGGGGCGCAAGCGTGGCGGGCGTTCGGCCGGAAATGGGCGGACCGCGCACCTTGTCGTCCATGCCGATGGCGGCGGTTGTCGCCGCCAACGTGCCGGGGGATCAACCTTCGCTCGCCGCGCGGACGCGCAATCGGCTACTCGGTTCGACGGCGGCTATTGGCGCGGCGTTCGCGCTGTCGCTGTCGTGGAGCGCGCCGGTCGGCGCCAATCCAAGCGGCGGTAAAGTCGTCGGCGGCAGCGCAACGATTCAACATTCGGGCGCCGCCACAACCGTCACCAGCGTCACCGACCGGGCGATCATAAACTGGCAGAGCTTTTCGGTCGGCGCCGGCGAGGCGGCCAAGTTCGTGCAACCGAACGGCGCCTCGGCGGTGCTCAATCGCGTCACCGGGGCCGATCCATCGTCGATCCTCGGCCAGATCCAGTCGAACGGAAAAGTCTTCCTGATCAATCCGAACGGCGTGCTGGTCGGACAAGGCGCGCATATCGAGACCGGCGATTTCGTC
>DATFES010000161.1:0-2441 GCA_035250945.1 Alphaproteobacteria bacterium
AGGGGCGCATCGCGATACTCCCGGGCGGCCGACGATGTGGGTGACGACCGAAGCGTTCATGTCGCATTTCGGGCTGGAGAGCCTGGAAGATCTCCCGAACATCGACGAGCTCAAAGCCGCCGGTCTGCTCGACGCGCGGCCCGCGGTGAGCGCCTACAGCGAGGAGGGAGACGTCGCTTCGACATCAACCGATGACGAGGACGACGATGACGACGCGAGCGCGCAAGAAAACGCTCCCGAAATGGACGAGCCGCCCCCCGACCGCTTGGCCAGCGCCGGGGGCGGCAGGGCAGTGTGAATCCTTATAATCGCGCCAGCCGCCAACATTGGCGGCGTGGCGAATTCGCCGCGTAAGTCGCATTTCCGGCGTCGATCCGTTCCCATACGAACAGTTGCAAACGATTCGCAACTGAAATATGACCTGTGCCGACGGGGTCAATTACACCCCGATTGAGGATCGGCGGCCAAGCATATGAAACGACTGGATACAATTTCCCCCCAGGTGCCCGCCACGGGGTCGTGGCGTCAGCTTTTACCGCTGCAAGATCCGTGGACGGTATCGGCGTTCGCCGTAGCCGTCGCACTCAGCGTTCCGATCGTCGTTGTACTGGCGAGCGTGCTGGCGCCGACCGGCGATATTTGGACGCATCTCGCGACAACGGTATTGCCGTCTTACGTCGCTAACTCGTTGTGGCTCATGCTGGGCGTTGGAGTTGGCGTCACGTTGGTCGGCGTGGCGACCGCGTGGCTGGTGACAATGACGGAGTTTCCGGGAGTGCGGTGGTTCGACTGGCTGCTGCTCCTTCCGCTCGCCTTTCCCGCTTATCTCATCGGCTATACCTACACCGGTCTGCTCGACTTCGCCGGACCGGTACAATCGACGCTCCGCGCGCTATTCGGGTGGACCAAGTCCGATTACTGGTTTCCCGAAATACGCTCGCTTGGCGGCGCGATCGTCATGCTGGTGTTCGTTCTCTATCCTTACGTCTACCTGCTGACGCGCGCTGCATTCATCAACCAGTCGGTTTGCGCGCTGGAGGTGAGCCGCACGCTTGGCCGTGGACCGTGGCGTAGTTTCTTCACCGTGGCGCTGCCGTTGGCGCGCCCGGCCATCGTCGCCGGTTTGGCGCTCGCGCTCATGGAAACGCTGAGCGATTTCGGGACGATGCAGTACTTCGCCGTCGACACCTTCACCACCGGCATCTATCGGACGTGGCTTGGTCTAGGCGAGCCGATCGCGGCGGCGCAACTGGCGGCTATTCTGCTCGTTTTCGTGTTCGCCCTGTTCTGGGTCGAACGCTGGTCGCGCGGCGATCGCCGGTTTCACCACACCAGCGCCTATTACCGCCGTCTGCCGACACGCCGTCTCGCCGGTGGACGCGCCGCGCTCGCCTTTGCCGGCTGCGCGCTTCCCGTGCTCCTCGGGTTCGTGGTGCCCGCGATCGCTCTTATCGTATGGACGGGCGAAAATATCGAGCTCGCGCTTTCGACCCCGTTCTTCGAGCTGGCGCGCCATAGCATCCTGTTGGCCGGCGTCGCCGCCGTGCTCGCGGTGTTGATTGCCCTGCCGATCGCTTACGGACTACGCCTCCACCCTGGGCCGGTGACGTCGTTCGCCGCACGGATCGTCGGGCTCGGCTACGCCGTGCCCGGGGCGGTGATAGCCGTCGGGGTGATGCTGCCGTTCACTTGGATCGACACGCAAGTCGACGGGTTCATGCGCGCGACGTTGGGAATTTCGACGGGCTTGGTTCTATCGGGCACGCTGGCCGCGGTCATATTCGGCTACCTCGTGCGTTTCCTATCGGTGGCGCTAAACGCGACC
Organism: Alphaproteobacteria bacterium; assembly: GCA_035250945.1. Classification (GTDB taxonomy): domain Bacteria; phylum Pseudomonadota; class Alphaproteobacteria; order CACIAM-22H2; family CACIAM-22H2; genus DATFES01. The sequence goes on from DATFES010000161.1 coordinate 1,826, forward strand.
GAAGCTGGACTCGCCAAAGTGACCCGCAATATGGACGGCGCCGCCCGGACGCTGGGAGCGGGACCGACCGAAACGATCGCCCGCGTCCACGCGCCGCTGGTTGGCGGATCGCTGCTCGCCGCCGGCGCGCTTGTCTTCGTCGAAGTCCTGAAGGAGCTGCCGGCGACCCTGCTCATGCGGCCGTTTAATTTCGATACGCTCGCCGTCCGAACCTACCAGCTCGCCTCCGACGAGCGACTAGCCGAAGCGGCCGCGCCGGCCCTCGCCATCGTCCTCGCCGGCATCGTTCCGGTCGTTCTGCTGTCGCGCGCGCTGACGCGCTCGCGCCCCGGCCATGGCTGAGCCGCGCCCCGGACTTGCGATTGCCGAGCTTACGCACAGGTTCGACGTCCTGACGGTGGTTGAGGACGTCGTGCTGTCGATCGCGCCAGGCGAGCTTGTGTGCCTTGTCGGACCGTCGGGTTGTGGCAAGACCACGCTTTTGCGTCTGGTCGCCGGGCTGGAGGAGGTCCAGCAGGGGGCAATCGCGATCGATGGAGCGACAGTTGGCGCGCCGGGCCGCCACCTGCCGCCCGAGTTGCGAGGCATCGGAATGATGTTCCAGGACTACGCCCTG
>DATFES010000278.1:0-21508 GCA_035250945.1 Alphaproteobacteria bacterium
CGAGGTTATCCGGCTCAATACGGCAACACGAAACTCGGACAAAACGATTGCGTTCCCGACCACATTCTCGCCGAAATTGAGAAGATCGTGCGCGACTTACGCTACCGCGGCATCGCCGAGTTCGAATACCGTCGCGTTCCGTCGTCGGGCGAGTTTCGCCTGATCGAGGTCAATCCGAGGTGCTGGAGTTGGATCGGCGCCACCGCCGAATCGCCTGCGAATATTCCTTGGATCGCCTATCGCGACATGATCGAAGCGCCGGTCGAGCCGGCGATCGACAATCGCGCGCCAGGCGACTTGAAGTACGTTCAAATCATATCTGACATGTCGAATGTTTTTATCCGTTATCGCTGGGACCATCCGGAGTGGGTGATGAACCCGCGCGCCTGGTGGAAAAGCTTGGCGGCGCGGCGGCTGGTGGTCGCGGAATTCAATCGTGGCGACTGGCCCATTGCCTTGTGTTGCCTGTGGTTGCTCGTGTCCAATGGCATCGGCTTTTTCTCGAAACGAGCTTCCGCTGAGTGATCCCGGTGCCGGCGCACGACATGCAAATCTCGGCAACGGCGGCGCCTTGGCCTCGCGCGAGCCGCTCGCCGATGAGGCTCGGGTCGAGTCCGACGGATTGTCGCCAGCCAGACGCGGGCCGAGGTGAAGATAGTTCGTAAGGCTGGCATCGATATTGGCAAGCTCCTCGCGCTGGCCGCCTGCGCGTGGGCATCGCCTGAACGCCTCTGGCCGACTTTCTGTGCGCGTTTGGCCGCAGCGGATTCGAGGCTTCAACGAACGCTGTCGCTGAAGTCGATCGAGCACATACGGCGGGCGTGCGGCTTTCATCCCGTGCGAACCTGCCCGGAGGGCGTCCAATCGGCGAGCCTAGAGCGTGCCTTGAAGTAATTATGTCGCGCGCCCTCATGGTTCGTCCTTCGACGGCCGGCCTCACCCTGAGCGTGTCGAAAGGGGGGCCGGCCGCTCAGAATGAGGGCGCGACGCATGCGCCGCGCCACCATGAGGGCATATTCATCAGTCCTCACCCTTGTATCTCGCGGATCCGGCGGCGCGATCCTTTGGGTGGGCAACTTCTATGACAGCAGCCTGGCCACGAAAATGGTGTTTCGCCGGCGCGGCGTCGACGTGACGCATCTCAGCCGCCCGAGGCATGGGTTCTCCCGCACCGAATTCCGCATTCGCCGCCTCAATCGAATTCGCACCAAGGTGGAGGATCGCTAACTGTTCGAGCGCGTTGTAATCGGCTCGGGCGCAAGGGGGGAGTCGCACCGGAGGTTATGCCGCCGACTGGCGGCGAACGGCGTCGTATCGATCACCGTTGGACAGTAGGCGAAAGATGTCGTGAAAACGCCGTTCCTTGCGGCGCAACTTGGCCTCGCCACCGGACCGGCCAAGCTCGCCATCGAGACGGGCGCGCCGCTGCTTGCCGTGTTTACCGTAACGGACCGTCGCGGCGTGTGTCACGTTTATCTGGAATCGCAGTTAACGACGCCGGCGACATCGAAGTTTCGATCACAGCGATAGCGCAGGAGTATTCCGCCAGGCTTCAACGGAATGTCCTGTCGTATCCGAAATTGTGGCGTACATGGTCGAGATTGCGATTCGAGTCGTGCGGGAGCACCGCGCCGAAATCGGCGCCGCCATTCGTCATCGGCCGGAGCTGGCGGTACGCGGCTTGACGTCGCAGGTCCGGGACGGGCGGGGCGCGATCTCCTGGTATAGCGCGTCATATTGTTTGGCGACGGCGGGCCAAGTGAAGCAATGGTCGAAGCGCCGCCGCGCCTCGGCCCCCAACGTCCGAGCAAAGTCGCGGTCATTGATCAGCCTGTGCAGCGCATCCCGAATCTCGGTCGGCGAATCCGGGTTAACCTTGAGCGCGGCATCGCCGACCACTTCGCTACAGCCCGATCCGGCGCTTGTCACGATCGCCATCCCCGCCGCCATCGCTTCCAGCAGGTTGATCGGAAAATTCTCGCTCTCCGACAGGAAGACGAAAATACTCGACGTCTCGTAAAGTTCGCGAAGTTCGGCGGAATCGTTGTCGAGCCAGCCCCAAAAACGCGACTTGACGTTGGTCGCCGACGCCATTTGGCGCAATGTCTCGAGATAAGGCCCATCGCCGACGATGTTCGCCTCGATGGAAATGTCCGCGTCCTTGACGGCGGAGAAAAACTTCTGCACCCCTTTTCTGGGAAACATCCGCGTCACCATGAGCACGCGGTTCCGCTTCTCACGGTCGTGGCGGAACTTGCCCGGATCCAGCGCGTTCGGGATGATGCTAGTCGCCGCGCGGTGATTTCGCGCATTCAGCAAGGCGGAAAGGTGGACGCTTGGGCACACGATTCGGGCCGAACCGTTCACGACGGCCTTCCATGCGGGCGCCAACAGCTTATGCTGAACGGTGAAGCGATCGGGGTTGTACTTTGGCACATCCGAGCCGTGCGCCGTGATGATGTAAGGCAGGCCGGTCAGCTTATGCGCGATCAGCGCGGTCAATCCGTCCGGAAATATGAAGTGAGTATGATTCAGGTCGTAGTTGTTTCGCCGGATGAGATTCAACACGAAGGGCGCAGCGGCGATGTCGTGGCGAACCATCTCGATCGTGCCGCACATGTGCTGACGCCTGCGGAACGATTTCAGCCGGTAGATGTCGAGGTTCTCGATCCGCTCATGAGGCGGCAGTTCGCCGAACCCCATCGTCACCACGTCGATCTTGTGCCCCAGGCGCGACAGCTCCTTCGACAGGCCGTAAACGACCTTCGAACCGCCGCCGCCCACCGGCGGAAATTCATAACAAAGCGTCAGTATCCGCATGTTCACACGAAGCTAACCGACCGAGCGAAGCGATTCGTTGGCCGACGCAAGATTCCAACCGATCATCCTTTCTCATTTAAATTAATCAACCATTGAAACCGACGATCGGCCGACGACTCGGCTTTCGTCCGGATTGACACCGAGTATACGTCCCATTTTCGCTTGCCGGCATCCCGCTATCGGTGGGATCACGAGGCCGCAAAGTCTGCGATGCGAGGGCTCGGTCGGCCTCAGCGGAAAATCGGGCCGGCGCGGGCGATTAGTCGGATGATTCCGGTTGCGGGACGGGCGGTAAGACCGCATTCGCTCGCCGGAGCGCGCGCTGCCGCGCAAGCCCCCGAAGGGCGACATAGAATACGGGGGTGAAAAACAAGCCGATGACGGTTACGCCAAGCATACCGGCGAAAACGGCGGTGCCCAGCGATTGCCGCATCTCGGCGCCCGGGCCCGTCGCGATCACCAGCGGCAAGACGCCGAGGATGAAGGCAAGGGCGGTCATTAAAATCGGACGCAACCGCAGCCGGCAGGCTTCGATGACGGCGGCGAGCGGCGTCTTGTCCTCCGCTTCGATTCGACGGGCGAACTCGACGATCAGAATTGCGTTCTTTGCCGCGAGCCCGATCAGCACGACGAGACCGATCTGAACCAAGATGTCTTTGTCCAGTCCGCGCAGCGAAACGCCGAGCAACGCGGCGAGCACGCACATCGGCACGATGAGCATGATCGCCAGCGGCAGGACCCAGCTTTCGTACTGCGCCGCCAATGCGAGAAACACGAATACAACCGCGAGCGCGAAAACGTAGACGGCGGTGTTGCCGACGAGCCTTTCCTGCAACGCAAGCTCGGTCCATTCGAATCCGATGCCTGGCGGCAGCCCGGCGGCCAACCGCTCCATCGCCGACAACGCCTCGGCGGACGACGTGCCGCGCGCGGCGTTGCCCTGGACCGGCACCGAAACATAGGTGTTGTAGCGCTGGACGAGATCCGGGCCGGCGCGATCGACAATGTCGACGAGCGTTCCGAGCGGAACGAGCGCGCCGGCCGCGCTGCGGACTTTCAAGCGCTGAATGTCTTCGCGCTCGACCCGGAAATTCTGATCGGCTTGGACGCGGACCTGGTAGACACGGCCGAATGCGTTGAAATCGTTGACATAGGCGGAACCGAGATTGACCTGCAGCGTCTCGAAGATGTTGGCGATCGGCACGTTCAACATTTGCGCCTTGGTGCGGTCGATCTCGAGAAAGACCTGCGGCGAACTGGCGCTGAACGTCGTAAAAATACCCTGCAGGCCGGGCGTCTGACGGGCCTGGCCGATGATCTGATAGGCGGCGGCCATTACGGAGCCGACGTCGTCGCCGGTGCGGTTCTGCACCTGCAGTTTGAAGCCGCCCGCATTGCCGATACCGGGAACCGGCGGCGGCGGGATTGCGATTATGAAGGCCTCGTCGATCGCCTGCAGCCGGCCGAAGAGCTGGCCGATGATGGCGCCCGCCGACAGACCTTGCGCCACCCGCTCCGCGAACGGCCGAAAAGCGACGAAAACGACCGCAGCGTTGGGCGCGTTGGTGAACGTGGCGCCCGAGAACCCGGCGAATGCGACGGCATCGCGGATTCCGGGCGTCGCCAGCGCGATGTCCGAGGCGCGGCGCACGACGGCGTCGGTACGCGAGAGCGAAGCGCCTTCGGGGAGCTGAATGACGACGATGCCGTAACCACGATCGAGTTGCGGAATGAATCCGCCCGGGACGCGCTCAAACGTGAAAATCGTCAACGCCGCCAATCCGGCATAGACGAGCAACATGAGCGCCTTGCGACCGCCCACCCACCCGACGACGCCGCCGTACCCGCGGCTCATCCGGTCGAACCCGCCGTTGAAGCGATCGCCCAGCCAGCGGCCGAACCGCAGGAATGCAAAGCGCGATCGGCGCACGACATCGTGGCGCCGAAGTAAAAGCGCGCACAGCGCCGGAGAAAGGGTGAGCGAATTGATCGCCGACAGGATCGTCGCCGTGGCGATCGTCAGGGCGAATTGGCGATAGAACTGCCCGGAAATTCCGGGAATGAATGCGGTCGGGATGAATACGGCGGAAAGGACGACGGCGATGGCGATGACGGCGGTGCCAACCTCGTCGATCGTCTCGTGGGCAGCGTCACGCGGAGACATGCCATCGGCGATGTTGCGCTCGACGTTCTCGACGACGACGATGGCGTCGTCGACGACGATCCCGATCGCCAACACCAGTCCGAAAAGCGTGAGGACGTTGAGCGTGAAGCCGAGCGCCGCCATGACGGCGAAGGTGCCGACGAGCGACACCGGGATCGCCAGGATGGGAATAAGCGACGCCCGCCAGTTCTGCAAAAACACGACGACGACGAGCGCCACCAGAAGTATGGCCTCGAATAGCGTGACGTACACTTCGTTTACCGACTGGGCGATGAATTCGGTCGGGTTGTAGACGATCCGATAGTCGATGCCGGTCGGAAAATCGCGCTTGAGCTGCTCCATCCGGGCGGCGATGTCGGCAGCGGCTTGCAGCGCGTTGGTTCCGGGGCGCTGGAAGATGGCGAGCGCAACCGCTGGCTTCCCGTTGAGATAGCTGTTGGTCACGTATTCGCGCGCGCCGAACTCGACTCGCGCCACGTCCTGAACGCGAATGAGACGGCCATCGGCGGTGGCGCGAACGATGACGTCGCGGAATTGCCGAATATCGTCGAAGCGGCCCTGCGTCGTGACGATGAGCTGCAGCGGGTTGTCGGCCGGCGCCGGTTCCTGGCCGAGCGCGCCGCCCGAGACCTGCACGTTCTGCTCCTGGAGGGCGCGCACGATGTCGCCGCCGGCCAGTCCATAGCTGGCAAGCTTCTCGGGGTCGAGCCAGACGCGCAACGAAAACTCGCGGGCGCCGAAGATGATGATGTCGCCCACGCCGTCGAGACGCAGCAGATTGTCGCGCACACGTAGCTGCGCGTAGTTCGATATGTAGAGCTGATCGTGGGTCTGATCGGGGGAAAGCATGTGCACGACCATCATCAGGTCGGGCGAGCTCTTGCGAGTGGTGACGCCGAGACGCCGCACCTCTTCGGGCAGTCGGGGCGTGGCGATGGCGACCCGGTTCTGGACCAGCACCTGGGCGATATCGAGGTTGGTGCCGGCGCGAAACGTCACCGTTAGCTGCATCGCTCCGTCGCTGGTGGAGTACGATGACATGTAGAGCATGTCCTCGACGCCGTTGATCTCCTGCTCGAGCGGCGTGGCGACAGTCGCGGCGACGGTCTCGGCGTCGGCGCCCGGATAGGACGCGCGGACGACGATGTTGGGCGGCGCGATTTCCGGATACTCCGAGACCGGCAACGCCGTGAAGGCGATGGCGCCGACAATAACGGTGACGATCGACAGGACCGAGGCGAAAATCGGCCGGTCGACGAAGAAATGAGCGAAACGCATGGCCTGATCAGTTCGGCGCGGTTGTCGACCGGGAAGCCTCGCGGGTCGGCGGCAGCGTGGTCGGTTTCGCCGTCACCTTGCCGCTAAAACGCGCGCGCTGAACGCCGGAGATGATGATGGTTTCGTCGCCGGTGAGGCCCTGGCGGACGACGCGGTATCCGTCATGCCGGGGACCAGGGCGGATGACCTTCTGTGTCACCGTGCCATCGTCGGCCACGACGTAGACGAATCGCCGCTCGAGATCGGCGCCGATCGCTTCGTCGGGAATGAGCACCGCTTTGTAAAGGGGACTTCCCGGGATGGCGAGGCGTCCGAACATGCCCGGAGTCAAGAAGTAGTCGAAATTGTCGAACACGGCGCGGCCGCGCATCGTCCCGGTCGCCGGATCGAGCCGGTTGTCGACGAAATCGACCCGGCCCTGGCGCGAAGGCGCCCGCTCGTCGGTAAGGATGACCGAGACGTCGTAGCCCTCGGTCCGACCCAAAAGGCGCGTGCCGTCGCGCGACATGCGCGAGTAGGCGAGGTACGATCGCTCGTCGACGTCGAAATAAAAGTAGATCGGGTCGAGAGCGACGAGCGTCGTCAGCAGGGTATCGTTGGCCGACACCAGGTTGCCTTCGGAGACGAGCTTGCGGCCAATCCGGCCGGCGATCGGCGCGCGAATCTCGCTGAAGCCCAGATCGAGCTTGTACTGCTCCACCGCGGCTTGGGCGCCGGCGAGCTCGGCTTGCGCGGCCTGGAACTGCTGGCGGCGCTCGTCGAGCGTGCGTTCGGCCGCCACGCCGGTGCGGATCAGGCGCTCGACACGATCGAGTTCGATCCGCGCCAGATCGAGCCGCGTCCGCACCGCATTGAGCGCCGCTTCGGCCTGGTTGAGGGCGACTCGAAAAGGCCGCGGGTCGATGACGAACAGGAGATCGCCTTGCTTGACGATCGCGCCATCGGTGAAGTGCACGGACTGGAGATAACCGCCCACGCGCGCGCGCAGATCGACCGCGGCGATGGCCTCGAAACGGCCCGTGAACTCGTCGAGCTCGATGATGTCTTTGACGACCGGCTTCGCCACCGTGACCGGCGGCGGCGGCGGCGCTGCCTGCGGCGCCGGCCCGTCGTCGCAGCCGGCAATGAGCGCGACGCTCAGGAGCGTCGCGATTTTCGCAAGGCGCAATACGCCATCGCGACCGCGCCGGGAACCCGGCCAACGCCAGGAATTGAACGCAAGCATGACGTACTTCCCAATGCCCCTGGAAGATGCGACAGGTCTAGCATCGTCACTATATCCCGTCACCTGCGGATCGATCATCGCTGACCCGCGACTTCGGATCGCTTTGATGGGGTTGGACGAATTGTCGACGCGCCTAAATTTTGATCGGCGCCGCTTCGCCGCCGAGCGCGCGCTACGGCGATGCGTATTGCCGTACCGAGGTAGTGGCGGCGCATCGTCGTCCCTGCCGCAGGCAATGGGCGCCATACTTTTCATATCACGGTTCGACGCCCACTCCACTCAACCGGCTCGGCGACCTGCTTTTGCGGCATCTTCTGTATCTATCGGGGCGTCGCGCGCAGTGATGAGCGTCACAGCCGATCGCGGCATCGCCGCTGCCGCTCCCGCATCACTCGGTCGATCCGGAATAACCGGCCAGGCTCAATGCGTTACGCGGTGTTTCGTGCGGGTCTCGCCGGGTCGGCGAGCGAGCGGGAGAGGATCGAGCGGGCGGTAGCCGCCTGCGTCACTCATGTCGCTGGGCCAACTCAGGGGCTGGTCATCGTGCCAGCGTTCGATAGGCTGACGACCGCAGTTATCAATAACGATAGAGAGAGGGTGAAAGCGATGAGCGACGATCATCCCGCGTGTCGCAAGCCGCTCGATTTCGCATTCGAGGCGTGCTTTGGGCTGATGGTCCCGGGATCGATGGAACCGCTGCGGTTCGAGGCGCAGGCGCGGCCGTCATGACGATCGATCGACGCAAGCATCTCCGAGACTCGCTAAGCACCCGCTTCGGCGACGCGGGACGAATCGCCGAAGCCGCCCCGCAATCGAGCGTTGCGACGCTGGCGAGGCTCGCCGATCACCGCGTCATTCGCCGCTATGATCCGCGCCCTATCGATCCGAAGCTCGTCACGCTTCTTTGCGCGGTGGCGCTGTCGGCGCCGACGAAGAGCGATCTTCAGCAGCGCGATATCGTTATCGTTTCCGAACCCATCAGGCGACGCCGGTTGATCGAGCTTTCCGGCGGCGAAGAATGGATGCATCAGGCTCCGGTCTTGCTTGTCGTTTGCGGTAACAATCGGCGGCAACGCCAGCTCCACGAGTGGCGCGCTCGACGGTTCGCCAATGACCATCTCGATGCGTTTTTCAATGCATGCGTCGATGCGGCGATCGCCCTGGGCTGGCTTGTCGCCGCCGCCGAGGCCGCCGGGCTCGGATGTTGCCCGATCAGCCAGATTCGCAACCATCCCTACGCGACGAGCGAACTCCTGGCGCTGCCCGATCATGTCATAGCCGTCGCGGGACTACTGCTCGGCTGGCCGGCGGACGCCGGCGCGCTAAGCCCGCGTCTTCCGCTCGCGGCGACGGCGCACGCCGAAACGTTCGACGATGCGCGGGCGCGCGAACTTGTCGATGCCTACGATGCCCGGCGGCGCGGCATTCGCCCATATCCACGCCAACGTTTTGTCGAGCGGTTCGGCGAGGCGCCCGATTACGGCTGGTCCGAGGACAAGGCGCGGCAATACTCGGTTCCCGAGCGCGCCGATTTCGGACGCTTCGTGCGCGACAAAGGGTTTAAGCTGGATTGATGCGGACGACGGCGCCTGCGCCGGAAAGGAAGGAGCGTTCCATGAAGACGTCGAATTATCGGAGCCGCATGGTCGACGGTCATCGACTGCATCCCGAGACGCTGATGATGGGGTACGGATACTCGCCCGCGCTCTCGGAAGGTGCGCTCAAACCGCCGATATTCCTCACCTCCACGTTCGTCTTCGAAAGCGCGCAGCAAGGCAAGGACTTCTTCGATCTCACCGCCGGCCGGCGAACGCCGCGCGCCGGCGAGCGGTCCGGCTTGGTCTATTCGCGATTCAACAATCCGAATTTCGAGATCCTCGAGGACCGTCTGGCGATCTGGGACGACGCCCAGCGCGCCGCCGTCTTCGCCAGCGGCATGGCGGCGATTGCCACCGTGATGCTCGCCTTTCTGCGTCCGGGCGACGCGATCCTCCACAGCCGGCCGCTCTACGGGGGCACCGAGACGCTGATTCGCAACCAGCTCGCCGCGTTTGGCGTGGCGCCCGTCGGCTTTGGCGATGGAATCGATCGGGCGAAGATCGCTGCGGCGGCCGACGAGGCGATCAAGAACGGTCGCGTCGGACTCGTCATGCTCGAAACGCCGGCAAATCCGACCAACGGCTTGGTCGATCTGCGGGCGGTCGCCGAAATCGCCGACGAGATCGGCCGGCGCCAGGGTTATCGGCCGCCGATCGCGGTCGACAACACCATGCTTGGACCCCTTTACCAGAAGCCCCTCCAACACGGCGCGGATCTGGCGATCTATTCGTTGACGAAATACGCCGGCGGTCACAGCGACCTGGTCGCCGGGGGGGTTAGCGGGAGCGAGGAGCTGATTCGCAAGATCATCCTGTTGCGCGGCGCGCTGGGGACGCAGCTCGATCCGCATTCGTGCTGGATGCTGCTGCGATCGCTCGAGACACTTGCCGTGCGAACCGAGCGCGCCAACGAGAACGCGCGACGCGTCGCCGAGTATCTTGGCCGCCATCCCAAGGTCCGCGCCGTGCATTACCTGGGACGCCTCGATGCCGCCGATCCACGCAAGCCGGTTTTCGATCGCCAGTGCTCGGCGCCGGGTTCGACGTTCTCCTTCGACGTGAAGGGCGGCGAGAGCGAGGCGTTTGCGCTTCTCGATCGGCTGCAGATCATGAAACTCGCCGTCAGTCTCGGCGGCACCGAGACGCTGATCTCGCATCCTGCTTCGACGACGCATTCCGGCGTCGCGCGCGAGCTGCGCGAGGAAATCGGGCTCAGCGACGCCTTGATTCGTATATCGGTCGGCATCGAGAATCCCGCCGATCTGATCGCCGATCTCGATCAGGCGCTGTCGTCAGCCGCCATGCCACGGGCGCGGCCGTGACGCGCGTGGCCGTAAATCGAGGATTGGACGACGCCGGGCGCCCGGCTATTGTCAATGGCGCCTGAATGCCACGGCTCCGAGCGTTCGATGGACATCCGAGTCACGCCGCAAGCACATCTGCTTGAGGTCCGTTCGCCGCGGCTCGCGCCGTTTCGATGGCCGAAAGCGTGGCTTCTTTCATTGCTGATCCACCATGATGAACGGCGGGCGGAACGGGCGTTGCGACGAAACGACCGCCTTTGGACGCTGCTGCAAGCCACGGCAATGGGCAATCCGGTGACCGGCGTATCGTATTCCGATTACGTGACGCTTTATGATGAAGTCCGCCGACACAAACCCTGCGAAATTCTCGAATGCGGCACCGGGCTTTCGACGATCGTGCTCGCGCAAGCGCTGCGCGAGAACGAGGCGGATGGCCATGCTCGCGGCCGTATTACTTCGATGGAAGACGACGCATCGTGGTTCGAAAATGCCAAAGCGCGGTTTCCGAACGAGCTGCTGCCATTCGTCGAATTCGTGCTCAGCCCCAAACAAGACGCTGTTTTCAAGTGTTTTCGCGGCGTCGGTTATAGCGAAGTTCCGGACCGGCCCTACGATTTCGTCTTTTCCGACGGCCCGGACCGCCGTTCGCCGGTGAATGGCGACAAGCTGTTCAACACGGATCTCATCGACGTCATTCGGCGCTCGAAACGGCCCGTGCGCGCCATCGTCGACGATCATTTCCTGACGTGCTATGTGCTGCAGAAGATCCTCGGACCCGAGAACGCCCGCTATTCGGCGCGGCGCAAGCTCCTTTTCGTCGGGCCGGTGACGAAAGACGACGTCGGGTACCTGGAGCGGGAGAATTTTCTCCCCGACCTTCGCCTTTTCGGGCGGACGGAGTTCAAGCTGCGAATGACGCGGCCAGCGGCGAGCGACAGGGGAACGCGACCGCCCGCATGAGCGCGCGGTCGCTCGCGTCAGACCTTCGCCACCCGCGTTAGATAGTCGCGCCCGGCCAACATGTCGTCGAGCGAGCCAAAGGCGCACATGTAGTGCCCGCGATACCCGGCGCCCTCGATCCGCGCGAACATTCGCGAAAAATCGATCGTGCCCTTTCCAGGCATGAGATGCTCCTCGCGCTCGCCGCGGTTGTCGGCAAGCCGCACTTCGCCGCACCGCCCAAGGTCGAGGCTGTCGATATGGCCGTCGATGCCTCCCGGCACCATGTGCGCGTGGTTGACGGTGAATGACCATCCGAGATGGGGCGACTGGATGCGTTCGAAATAGTACCGGCACTCCTCGATGTCGTAGCAGAGGTAATGAACCTCGGCGTCGTCGGGCTCCTTATTGAGATTCTCGAGCAACAGACGAACGCCGGACTGCTCGGCGTAAGCGACGGTGCGTCTCAGCCGCTCCAGCGAGGCCGCCAGCCGTGCCTTGTAGTCGCCGGTGAAATGGAACCCGCCGTGGACGACAATCCATCCGGCATCGAGCCGGCGCGCGGCGTCGACGTAGGCGCGTAGATAAGCATCGACGGCGTCGCCGACGAATGGCGAGGTTTCGGCCACGTTGACGGCGGAGAGCGTGTGCAGGCCGAGGCGCACGCCGTGCCGCTCGCACAGCCGGCGGACGTCGCCGGCGCGACCATCATCGAACGACAACAGCGCGTTGGGCTCGGTATCGATCTCGCAGTCGATGAAGCCCACGCCGTGGCGCGCCGCCCACTCGATTCCCTCCTCGAGGCGGATCTTACGGCCGAGATCGATGCCGATTCTATCGCGCAGGTTCATGAACATTCCTTGGTTGGTGGCGAGCTAGTTTGCCACGGACAGTCGCCGCCACACGCGGGCACTGAACGGCGCCACGATGATGATCAAGGTTATCGCGAATAGCGCGAAGGCGATCGGCCGCATGATGAGCGGCAGGAAATCGCCATGCGACAGCGTCAGCGACTGCCGCAACGAATTCTCGAGCAGCGGCTCGAGGACGAGGCCGAGTATGAGGGGTGCGGCCGGAAACTCGTACCGCTTCATGAAGTATCCGAGCACTCCGAATCCGCAGGCGAGCCAGAGATCGGTCAGGCTGTTCGACTGGCTGTAGACCCCGGCGATGCACAGGGCGAGGATGATGGGGTAGAGGATCGCGTAGGGCACGCGCAGCAGGAAGGCGAAGACCCCGACCAGGGGCAGGTTCATCACCAGCAGAATGACGTTCCCGACATACATGCTGGCGATGATCGCCCAGACGAAATCCGGGTTTTGCTCGAACAGCGCCGGTCCCGGACGCAGACCGAACATGATGAGCGCGCCCAGCATCACCGCCGTCGTGCCCGAACCGGGGATGCCGAGCGCGAACATCGGCACCATGGCGCCGGCCGCCGCCGCGTTGTTCGCCGCTTCGGGAGCCGCCACGCCCTCGACCGCGCCCTTACCGAACCGCTCGGGCGTGCGCGACACCTTTTTCTCGACGGCGTAGGCGATGAAAGAGGCGATGGTCGCGCCCGCGCCCGGCAAGACGCCGATGAAATATCCGATGGCCGTGCCGCGCAGAGTCGGCCAGCGGCAGGCGATCCAATCGGCCTTGGTCGGATAGGCGTTGCGAATGCGTGTATCGACTTGACCGCGCGGTATCCCGCGCTCGGCCTGCGCCAATACCTCGCCGATGCCGAAGAACGCCACCGCCAAGACGATGAACTCGATCCCATCGAGCAGCCAGATCTGGCCTAGCGTGAAGCGCGTGGTACCGATCTGCGGATCGACGCCGATCGTCGCCAGCGACAGCCCGACGACGCCCATGATCAGGCCCTTGAGCAACGAACCGGCGACCAGCGCAAGAGCGCACAGGCCCATGACGATGAGCGCGAAATACTCCTGCGGGCCGAACGCCAGCGCGGCTTGCGCCAGCATCGGCGCGGCGACGGTCAGTCCCAGCGTGCCGAGCGTGCCGGCGATGAACGAGGCGAGGGCGGCGATTCCCAGGGTTGGTCCCGCGCGGCCCTGCTGGGCCAGCTCGTAGCCGTCGAGGCTGGTCATCACGCTCGACGATTCGCCGGGGATGCGCACCAATACCGAGGTGATCGTGCCGCCATACTGCGCGCCATAGTAAATACCGGCGAACATGATGGTCGACGCCGTCGGATCGCCGCCGAACGTGAGCGGCAGCAGGACCGCGATGCCGGCCGACGGCCCGATTCCGGGAAGCGCACCGATCACCTGGCCCAGCAGCACGCCGATAAAACAGAACAACAGGTATTTCGGCGTGATCGCCAACGCCATCCCATGGCCGAGAAGAGTGAGGAGGTCCATGGCGCTAAATGCACGCGAGGCGGCTGGCGGCGATCATCCTAGAAGCCCCACGGGCCCTCGGGCAGCGGGACGCCGAGCCAAGTCCTGAATACGAGGTGCAACGCCACGGTCGTTCCCAGCGCGACGCCGGCGACCACCGCCGGCCGCTGACGCTCGACCGCTCCAAGCAAGAAGACGAGATAGGCGGCGACCGAGGCGCCGAAGCCAAGCCACTCGATGGCTGCGATGCAGGCGATGAAACCGACGACGATCGCCGCAATGCGGCCGACTCGCGGCGCAGCGTCGAGTACCTCTTTTGCCGAGGCGCGCTGGAACGACGTGAAGAAAAAGACCGCCACCAGCGCCACGAGCGTGATGCCGAGCCACAGCGGCAAAAATCCCGGCCCCGGCGCGAAATCTCCCCAATAACGCAGGCCGAGCGCCTGGGCGATCCAGAAAACGCCGAACAGGCCGAAGACGCCGGCCAGAATCCGCTCGCCCCGGCTCATGCGGCCCCCTTGTGACGGCGGCCGTCCGTCCGCATTGCGTCGATCGCTTCCCAATCGAGGATGGCGCCCAAGCCCGGCCCGTCGGGGAGGCGGATCGTCGCCGGCCGCGGCCGGTTGAGGTTGGCGACGATATCGGCCGTCGTGCCCATCGGCTGCATCGATCCGATCTCGTGCGGCGGGACAAGGTTGCGGGCGATCGCGGCAAGATGCGCCTCGGCCAGGCCGGCGAGCCCCATTTCAAAGACGTGGCCGAGGACGCAGGCGATACCCGCCGCCTCGAGCAGCCCGATGATGAGCTGCGCTCCGTCGAGCCCGTGCTTGGTTACCTTGACCTTGACGCGGTCGGCGGCGCCGAGCCGCGCCACCGTCATGGCGTCTTGCGGCGTCGCGACCGCATCGTCGGTCATCACCGGAATGCCGACGCCGCGGCGCACCTCGGCCATTCCGAGCAGGTCGCCCCGCGCCACCGGCTGCTCGATATGCTCGATGTCGTAACGCTCGATGGCGCGCGCAAGCCGAACGGCGTCGGCCGGCCGATAATGATCGTTGGCGTCGACGCGCAGCCGGATTTTCGGACCGATCGCCTCACGCACGGCAGCGACGCGCGCCACATCGGCCTCGACGCTTTCGCCGATCTTGATCTTGACCGCGGCGAAACCCGATTTCGCTTCTTCGGCGGCAATGGCCGCCATGTCGTCGGGGGTCGCCATGCCGATAACCGGACCGATCACCGGCACCTCAGGCGCATTGCGGCCGCCGAGGAGCGCCGATACCGAGACGCTCAGCAGCTTGGCCTGCAGATCGTGCAGGGCGACATTGACCGCGGCCTTGGTCCAAATCCTCCCCTTGAGGACCCGCTCCAGCCTTGTCATCGCGTCGCGCCGGTTCGCCGCGTTGGCGCCGGCCAGCGCGGGCGCGACGTAGCGATCGACGGCGCCCAGTATTTCCTCGGGAAACTCCTCCGGCTTGCCGGGCGGCGCGCAGACGATCTCGGCGTTGCCTTCGATGCCGTCGCGGTCCGTAAGCAGACGCAACAGGACCGAGGTGTGCGTGCCCGCCTGACCCTCGGAGATCCGGAAGGGACGCGGACCCGTTACGCTGATCGGAATGGCGTCGACGGCGACGATCTTCGCCGGCGCCGTCATTTCGGCTGTTCGAGGCTCGCCAGCATCCGCTTGTAAAGCGCCTCCTGCGATTCGAGGAATTGACGAAAATCGGCCGGTCCGAGCAGATGGAGCGCCGCCACATTGGTGGCGATGTAGTCGCGGAACGCCTTGCTCTCCGCGGTCTTCCGCAGGACGTCGTTCCAATACGCCACCGCCTCCGGCGGCGCCGCGGGCGGCATGGCCACGCCACGCCACATCTGGAACGGCGCGACGTCGATGCCTTGCTCCTTCATCGTCGCGACGTTGGGCATCGCCTCGAAGCGCGTCGGGCGGAAGACGCCCAGTGCCCGCGCCGCGCCGCTCTGGAGATGGCCCATGAACTCGAGCGGGTTGCCGGCCGCCATGTCGACATGGCCGCCAAGCATCGCCGTCAGCACCTCGCCGCCGCTGTTGAAGCGCACGATATTGAGCGCGACGCCAGAGGCCGATTGGAACACGGCGATCGCCATGTCGTCGGCGGTGCCGGCCGATCCGACGGAGATGCTGCGCGGCGGCCGCGTCTTCGCCGCCTTCACCATGTCCGCCGCGTTGGCGTAGGGCGAGGCGGCGCGCACGAACAGCAGATAATCGTCGAGCATCAGGTTGAAGACAGGCGTGAGGTCGCGCCAGCCCTTGGCGTCGGCGACGCGAAGCGGCGTGATCTGAGTCTGGGGATTGATCAGCACCAGCGTGTGCGGATCGCCGCGCTTGGTGGCGACCACCGCGCCGACGCCCACCGCGCTGCCGCCGCCCGGACGATTGACCGCCACGACCGAGGTGGGAACCAGCTTCTCCTCGGTCATGATCTTGATCAGGGTGCGCGCCAGAAGATCGGCGCCGCCGCCGAGACCGTAGGGTATGACGAACTCGACGTCGCGGGTCGGCTTCCATTGCGCCGCGGCGGATTGGGTCAACGGCCCGACAAACGCTAGCGCCATGACGGCAGCGATTGCCCGGCCACACAAGGCGGCAGACATAGCGGTTCCTCCCTCCAGGTTGATGGCTTTGGTTGTTATAGTTCTGCGCGTTTTGCCGGAACCTCAGCATACTGCCGAGTTGCGAGTCAACGGCAGGCGGCGATTCTCCGGGTTTGGCGGCATCGCCGTTGATCGCCATCGCCGATGAATGCCCGACGCACGCCACCACCTCGAGCGCACGACCCCCTTGGACCCGCGAATACGCCTGCTGCCGCAATCCGCACATCCCGACGCCGCGCGCGTGCTGGCCGCGCGAGCGCTTCGCTCGTTCGCCGACGGTTTCGTCAGTATCCTCCTACCGGCTTATCTTCTGGCGCTCGGGTTCGATGCCCTCGCCGTCGGGGTCATCGCCACCGTGACGTTGCTTGGCTCGGCCGGCATGACGATCGCCGTCGGCGCGCTTGCCGGCCGCGTCGCGATTCGCGTACTCCTTCTCGCCGCCGCCGCACTGATGGCCGGCACGGGGCTGGGCTTCGCCGGCCTGCAATCGTTCTGGCCGCTTCTTGTCGTCGCCTTCGTCGGGACGCTGAACCCGTCTTCGGGCGACGTCAGCGTCTTCCTGCCGCTCGAACATACCCTGTTGTCCCGCGCCGTCGACGATCGCGACCGAACCGCGCTGTTCGCGCGGTACAGTCTCGCCGGAACGCTCGCGGCGGCGCTTGGTACGCTATTCGCCGCCGCCCCCGATGTCGCGCTCGCACGCCTCGGGCTCGATCCGCTGTCGGCGATACGGGCGATGTTCGTGCTATACGCCGCGATCGGTCTTGCGACCGTTTTGATCTATCGACGAATCGGGCCGCTACCGGTCGCCGAGGACGCCAAGACGTCGCGGCTGCTCGGACCGTCGCGCCGCATCGTCTATCGCCTGGCGGCCTTATTCAGCCTCGACGCGTTCGCCGGCGGCTTCGTCGTGCAGTCGATCCTGGCGCTTTGGCTGTTCCAGCGGTTCGACCTGTCGCTTGCGCTCGCCGCCAGCATATTCTTCTGGTCGAGCGTCCTTACTTCCCTCTCGCTGCTACTGGCGCCGCGTGTCGCCCGGCGCTTCGGCCTGGTCAACACGATGGTGTTCACGCATCTACCGGCCAACTTCATCTTGCTGGCGATCCCGTTCGTCGCCGAGTTGTGGCTGGTCATCGCGTTGCTGTTGATGCGCAGCCTGCTGTCGCAAATGGACGTACCGACCCGCACCTCGTATGTCATGGCCATCGTTACGCCCGCCGAGCGTCCGGCTGCCGCGAGCCTGACCTCGGTGCCGCGCAGCCTCGCGTCGGCGGCGAGCCCTGCGCTCGCCGGATATCTGTTCTTGGCGTCGTCGTTCGCCTGGCCGCTGCTGCTCTGCGGAGTGCTGAAGATCGTCTACGACCTATCGCTGTTGGCGATGTTCCGGCACCTTAAACCGCCCGAGGAGCGCTAGACCGGCCGAGACCGCCTGGCGATCGTGAAGCGGTCAGTCGCTTGCGGTCATCGATAACCGGCGATCCTCGGCAGGAAGACCGACAGCTCGGGCACGAATGTCACCGCGGCCAGTACGATGACTTCGGCGGCGAACAATGGCCAGATCCGCCGCAAGATCGCCGGCAATCCAACCCGTGCGATGCCGTCGGCGACGAACAGGCACAGTCCCATCGGCGGCGTGATCAGGCCGATCATGAGATTGAGGACGACGACCATCGCGAAATGGATCGGATCAATGCCGAAACTCGCCGCGAGCGGCGCGAGAATCGGCACCAAAACGATCATCGCCGCGAGGCCCTCGATCAGGCATCCGACGATGAGGAGGAGGACGTTGACCAGGATCAGGAAGAGGGCGGGGTCCTTGACCTGTCCAATGACGAAGGCGGTGAAACGTTGTGGTATCTGGTCGGTCGTCAAGAGCCAGTTCACGAGGTTGGCCGACGCGATTATGAACAGGATTACGGCCGACAAGAGCATGCTGCTGGCGAAGGCGCGCACCAGCGCGCGAAATGTGACGGTGCGCAGTATGAACACCCCTACCACCAGCGCATAAAGGACGGCGACCGCCGCCGCTTCGGTTGGCGTGACGACGCCGCCGAGAATGGTCGCCAGGATGATGACCGGCATCAGCAGCGGGATGATGCCGGACTTCAGCGCGGCGAGTATCCCGGCGAGATTTTGGCGCGGGGTCGGCGGCGGGCTGATGGAACGCGCCTGGAAATATGCGACAACGGCGAGTGCAACGCCGAGGAGCAGCCCGGGAACGACGCCGGCGAGAAACAGCGCGGCGACCGATTCCTGCACGATCAGCGCGAAGATGATCATTGGAATGCTTGGCGGAATGATCGGGCCGATGACCGAGGCGGCGGCGATGAGCGCGCCCGAGAAGTCGCGCGGGTATCCCTCGCGCTCCATGGCCGGAATGAATACGCGTCCGAGCGCCGAGGCGTCGGCGACGGCGGAGCCGGATATTCCAGCGAAGATCACCGACGACAGGATCGCCACCTGGCACAGTCCCGTGCGGACGTGGCCGACGAACGCGCTCGCCATGCGGATGATGCGGTCGGTGATGCCGCTCTCGTTCATCAGCTCGCCGGCCAGGATGAACAGCGGGATCGCCATGATCGGGAACGAATCGAGGCCCGAGAAGAGGCGCTGCGCCAGCAACATTTCAGGCAGGCCGCGAGCGATGATCGACAGCCCACAGACGATGATGATGGTGAAGGAAACCGGGAGACCGATGAGCAGCAGCCCGGCGAGAAGCCCGACCGACAGCCCGCTCATCGCGGCCGCCGGCGCGCCAGGAGGCGAATATCCGCGTACAACAGGCGTCCGGCCTCGATCGCCAGCATGACCGCGCCGACTTCGAGCGACAAATAGACATATGACATCCGAATGCCGCTGCTTGGCGCCTGGATCGCGCCGAGGAGCCCGGTGAGCACGCTCCCCGATCGCCAGAGCATCGCCGCGACCGCGAGGACGAGCAGATGGCAAACGACGCGCCACGCGGTTTGAAGCGATTGCGGGACGAGTTCGGTCAGGATGGTGATCGATACGTGGGCGCCCATCCGATATGCGAGGGCCACGCCGACGAGCGTTCCCCACACCATGCAATAGCGGGAAATCTCCTCGCCCCATACGAGCGGATTGTCGAACAAATAGCGCAGCAGGGCGTTGACGATGGCGATGCCGAACATGCTGGCGGCCAACGCCGCAAGGAGTCCGGCGGTGGCGCTATCATATAGTCGCCAAAGCATGAACGAATTCTACGCCGCGCGCGCGCTGATCGCGATCTCCGCGAAAGCGCCGGGCGGCGGCGAGCCGCCCGGCGGTCGTGGTCAGTTTGCGAGCGCCTTTTGCGCCTCGGCCACGGCGCTCTGGACCGACTCGGTCCAGCCCGGTTCCACCTGCTGTTTCAGCCACGCGAGAACCGGCGGTTGAGCCGCGGCGCGAAACTGCTCGAGTTCAGCCGCCGTGGGCTTATAGACTTTCATCCCCTTCGTCACCAGCTCGGCGACGCCCGCCGCCGAGTTCACCTGCTGGATCGAACGCCCGGTGACGCCGGCGACGACCGCGTTGCGCTTCAACGTCGCGCGTTCGTCGGCGCTGAGTCCTTGGTAGAACCGCTCGTTCACCAGTACGAAATCGGTGCCGTAGACGTGCTGGTCGAGCGTCAAGTAGGTCTGAAACTCGTAGAATTTATTGCCCAGTATCACGCTGACGGGATTCTCCTGGCCATCGACTACTTTTGTCCGCAAGGCGCCCGGAGTCTCGGGCCAGGCGACCGGCGTGGGAATGCCGCCGAGACCTTTCACCATTTCGACGTAAAGCGGCAACTGCTGGACACGCAGCTTCAGGCCCTTGACGTCGGCGGGCGTTCTGATCTCGCGAACCGAATTCGTGAAGTTACGAAATCCGGTCTCGCCGAACGCCAATGTGCGCAAGCCCGTTTTCTTGAGGCAGTGCTCGGCGAGCTTGTCGCCGAACGGCCCGTCGAGCGTCTTCCAGGCTACCGCGGCCGACGAAAACAGAAACGGCGTGTCGAGCACTGCCGCCTCCTTGCAGTAGTTCCCGAAGACGCCTGACACCATGGTGATCTGAATGGCGCCAGCTTGCGCCTGGGCCACGAGTTCCGCCTCGCCGCCGAGCTGTCCGGCCGGGTACAGTTCGACCTTCATCTTGCCGGCGGACTCGGCCTCGACGAGATCTTTGAAGACCTTGCCGGCGGCACCCTTCTTCGACGTCGTCCAGTCGGCTGGATCGACATGCGCGAACTTGATCGTCTGTGCCGGCGCGGCCCCGCTGGCGAGCGCGACAACGAGCGCAACCGCAGCCGCCGGCAGCAAGGATCGCGCGAGATTGGTTGTCGTCGTGAGGGGCGATCGGCTGGCCGCAAAACGAACGTGAGAGGTCATGGGCTTCCTCCGGGATTGGGTCGATCGGCGCTTGTGATGGGCTGGGCGCTTCTTTGCCACGGTTCGCGACGCAGGCGTGCAACGGCGCCTTGCAAGCGCGGCCGTAAACTTGCCGACAAAATGTACGAACTAGTTCGTTAAGTCAAGCGCGGAGCGCCGGCGCGCTATCGCTTGACGTAACGGAGGATCATCTCGACCACGTTGTCGCGTCGACCCTGAAGCGCCTTGGTCGAAGTCATGTCGACGTTGAAGATGGTGGAGAACGTCGCCCGGTTCGCCGCATTGAAAAAGCACAACGCGCTGATCGACATGTGGAGATCGACCGGATCGATGCCGTCGCGAAAAACGCCTTTGGCGCAACCGCGCTCGAGGATGCGACGCACCGCATCGATGGCCGGAACGTTCAGCATCCGTATTGTCTTCGAGCGCCGCAAGTACTCGCCATTGTGGATATTCTCGTTCATGACCAGGCGAATGAAGTCCAGGTTCTCGTTCTCGTAATCGAAGGTGAACTTCACGAGCGCGCGCAGCGCCGCCTCCGGGTTGAGGTGGTCGAGATCGAGCGATCCTTCGATCTTGCGAATCTTGCTGTAGGCGTCCTCCAAAACGGCGAGATAGAGTCCGTCCTTGTCGCCGAAGTAGTAGTAGATCATCCGCTTGCTAGTCTTGGTGCGCGCGGCGATTTCGTCGATCCGCGCGCCGCTGAAGCCCTTGGCGGCGAATTCGACGGTCGCGACATCGAGGATATCGCGCTTGGTCCGCTCAGGGGCATTTACGCGACTTGGTCGATGGCCGCCGCGGTCGCGTTTTGCAATATGCTGATAGTTCATTTCC
>DATFES010000282.1:0-2603 GCA_035250945.1 Alphaproteobacteria bacterium
TCGCCGCTGGCGCACGCGCGACGCAGAGGGTTCGCGGAAATCGCGGCCATCCTGGAGCGCGGGGGCGCAAAATAGACTTTGGCATTCACATTTGATCGCCGCCAGGAACTCCGATGATCCGCGTAGGCATCACTCCCGACGTATTCGATCCGAACGGCAGAACGATCTACGATCCGGCGGCGCTGTCGCTGCTCGATTCGCCGCGTATCGAATGGGAGTATCTCAAGGCGGCTGAGAAAGTTTTTTCGCCGGAGACCGTCGCGCGCTACGACGTCCTGTGCGTCATGCTGGGACGCGTCGCCGCCGAGACGTTCGCACGCGGCGATCATCGGTTGCGGTTGATCGCGCGGTTCGGCGTCGGCTACGACACGATCGACGTGGCCGCTTGCACGTCAAACGGCGTCATGATCGCGATCGCGCCCGATGGGGTACGACGACCCGTGGCGACCAATGTCATTACCTTCATTCTCGCGCTGGCGCAAAAGCTGCTGATCAAGGACCGTCTCACGCGCGCCGGCAAATGGAGCGAGCGCGTCGCCCATCTCGGCATCGGCCTCACCGGTCGGACGCTCGGCGCGATCGGCCTCGGCAACATCGGCGCCGAAGTGTTTCGCCTGGCGGCGCCGTTCGAGATGCGCCACATCGCATGCGATCCCTACGCCGACACATCGCTGGCGCGCTCGCTCGGCGTGGCGCTTGTCGACCTCGACACGGTCCTGCGGGAGGCCGATTTCGTCTGTGTCATGTGTCCGCTCAACGAGCGAACGCGCGGCCTGATCGGCCGGCGCGAGCTTGCGTTGATGAAGCCAACCGCCTACCTAATCAACACGGCGCGCGGGGCGATTGTCGACGAACGGGCGCTCCATGCGGCGCTGAGCCACAAGCGAATCGCGGGCGCAGGTCTGGACGTCTTCGACGTCGAACCGACGCCGGCGGACAATCCGATCCTTAAGCTCGACAACGTCATCGTCACGCCGCATGCGCTATGCTTTACCGACGAATGTCTGACCGGCCTCGCGCGCAGCGCGTTCGCGGCGGCGCGGGCGTTTGCCGAGGGCCGGGTGCCGGATCACATCGTCAACCGCACGGCTCTCGATCACGCGGCGCTGGCGACGCTCATCGGAAATTCGTCCGGTCAATAGCGCAGCGCGGCGGCGGCGTCGGGCGCGGCGAATTCCAGCAGCTTTCCCGCCTTCAATTCGATCGCGTCGCGCCGGCGCAATCGGCGCGCCTGCGCTTGGGTAATCAGCGCGTAGTGCCGAATCTCGTCGATGGTCTCGGCGATCTCCCAGCAGTCGTCGCCGTTCGACACCCAAAGCCTGGGCTCGACCTGGCGCAAATCGAACGAGCGCGAGTACCGCCGAAGCGTTTTCTTCGGACCGACCACGTATTCGTGGAAGTACGAGAGCGCCAGCTCCCGTAGCGTGCGGTAGATGGGATCGCGCCAACGTAGCCAGATATGGTTGCTTTTCGAGATCGCGCCCCAGCTCCCATGCTCGCGAAACAGCGCCACGACATGGTCGTCGTCGCCATCGGCCTGGAAATCCATCAGCAGCGGCGCGCGCCCGTTCATCCACAACGCGCAGGCGGCGACGAACGCTCCTTCGATGCAGTGCGCGCGATTTTGCCGAAGCGCTGCGGCCACCGACAGACAAGTGTCTCCTTGCGTCTCGAAATTGGTCGGCAGCGCGGTGACAAAATCCTGGATCCGTTCGGGCGTCTCCAACCGCGCCAACATGCGCGCATGCGACGCCGAAAGTCCGATGCGGATGCCGAACTGGACACGCTTTGAAAGCGATGGCGGCAACTTGTCCTCCTTTCTCGCGCGATAACCGCGCGCGTAGCGCAGGAAACGCTCCCGATTCGCCGAGCAATTTGTACCGTGCGACTCGGGCGGCCGCCAAACGTCTTGATTGCTCGCCGGTGGCGTGGCGGCGCGCTACTTCGGCGCCCGCCAGCGCCCGTCCTCGAGGATCGCCTCGCCCTGGTCCGCCATCTCGAGCAGGTGCGCCAGGACGGATTTTGCCGCGCCGCGCGTCAAGCGCGGATCGAGCGCGCCATAGACCGCCGAGATGAGGTCCTCGGGCGCCGCAGGCCGCGCGCCGAGCGCGGCACGGATCGCAGCGCGCCTTGCACGGCGATGGGCGATGAGCGCAGTCACGTGGGCCTTGGGATCGACGATTGGGCCGCCATGGGTCGGCCAGTATATGTCGTCGCCGCGCTGCAGCAGATGATCGAGCGATCGCATGTACGCCGCCATATCGCCATCGGGTGGCGCAATCACCGTTGTCGACCAACCCATTACGTGATCGCCGGAAAACAGCGCCCGCTGCCCGGCGAAGGCGAAGCACAAGTGATTCGACGCGTGGCCCGGCGTGTGAACCGCCGCCATCCGCCACGTCCCGCCTTCGACGATATCGCCATCGGCGAGCGCGACGTCAGGCACAAAATCGAGGTCCGCGCCAACTTCTGCGGTCTCGCCCGTCTTGCCGTGCGGCCCGAACCCATAGGTGCGCGCGCCCGTCGCCGCCTTCACCGCCGCTGCGGCTGGCGAGTGGTCGCGATGGGTGTGAGTGATCAGGATGTGGCTCACGCGCTCGCCC
>DATFES010000396.1:0-3517 GCA_035250945.1 Alphaproteobacteria bacterium
CGGACGATGACGCCGGCGCCATACCCTAACGCCGGAGATAATCGGTCCGCCGGGCGGCGAGGCAAGCAAAAACCGACGGTTCGGCGGGTAGGCCGATCAGCGCTCGTCTTCCTCGCCGACGTTGTCGATCACGTCCGCGACGTCCTCGTCGTCCTCGCCCAATTCGGACGTATCCTCGATGACCGCGTCTTCCTTCTCTTCGGCCGCATCCTCCTCGGCCGCGACCTCTTCGGTGGGCTCGATCTGCTCGGGCACGACCGCAACCGGGACTGGCCGCGGCGCCGGCGCCTTGCTGCGCCTGGTCTTGAGCAACGCCTCGGCGTCGAATTCGGCGCCGCATTTGGGGCAGGCGATCGGGCTCTTGCCCATGTCGTAGAACCGCGCGCCGCAGGATTGACAGGTCCGTTTCAGACCCCAGTCGGACTTCGCCACGTTGAGCATTCTCCGGGTCGCCGATTTCAGCGAGGGGGGCATTTGCCACGTCCGGGGAGGGCTGTCAATTGCCGTCCTTGCGCCGCTCGAGAGGGGTCGATGCGCCGCCTCGGGCGGCGCCAGTTTGCCGCGACAAGACAATGTGCTAGAGACTTTACCACGAGGGATGATGTTCCCCGTCGCGGACAATTTACCGGGATTCCTAAGGCCAGACCGCCCGTGAGCGCCGACAATTCGCTTGCCGCCTCGGGCGCCGCAGTAGCCCTGAGAGCGCGCGCCGGCGGCCCGCTTGCCGGCGAAGTCGCCGCACCCGGCGACAAATCGATCTCGCATCGCGCGCTGATGTTCGGCGCGCTGGCCGTCGGCGAAACCGAAATCCACGGCCTTCTCGAAGGCGATGACGTGCTGCGCACCGGCCGCGCCATGGCGGCGCTCGGCGCCGAAATCCGCCGCGACGCGAGCGGGGTGTGGCGGATCTACGGCCGTGGGCTTGGCGGCCTCATCGAGCCTGACGACATGCTCGATCTCGGCAATTCCGGCACCAGCGCCCGTTTGTTGATGGGAATCGTCGCCGCGCTGCCATTCACGACATTCCTCACCGGCGATTCCAGCCTGCGCTCCCGGCCGATGGGTCGCGTCATCGCGCCGCTCAGCGAGATCGGCGCGCGCTTCGTCGCCCGACAAGGCGGCCGGTTGCCGCTGGCGCTGACCGGCGCTGCCGATCCGCTGCCGATCGTCTATCGCCTGCCGGTGCCCTCGGCGCAGGTGAAATCGGCGGTGTTGCTCGCCGGCCTCAACGCCCCAGGCGAGACCACGGTGATCGAGCGCGAGCCGACGCGCGACCACAGCGAACGGATGCTGCGCCATTTCGGCGCGGAAATCCGCGTCCAGACGCAAGACGACGGCGCATCGGCGATCACGGTGGTCGGACAGCCGGAGCTCATGGGACGCGTCGTCCGCGTGCCGGGCGATCCGTCATCCGCCGCTTTTCCGCTGGTGGCGGCGCTCGTTGTCCCCGGATCGACGCTGACGGTGAAAAATGTCGGTCTCAATCCGCGCCGCGTCGGACTCTTGACGACGCTCGGCGAGATGGGCGCCGAGATCTCGATTGCCAACCGGCGCGAGGAAGGCGGCGAGCCGGTCGGCGACGTGAGCGTACGCCATGGCCCGCTGACCGGCGTCGAGGTGCCGGCCTCGCGCGCGCCCTCGATGATCGACGAGTACCCGATTCTCGCCGTCGCCGCGTCGTTCGCACGCGGCAGAACCGCGATGCGCGGCTTGGCCGAGCTGCGGGTCAAGGAAAGCGACCGCCTTGCCGCCATCGCACGTGGCCTCGCCGCGTGCGGGGTGGCGGTCGAAATCGCCGGCGATGACCTGATCGTCGATGGAACGGGCGCGCCGCCCAAGGGCGGCGCCGCGATCGCGGCGCGCCTCGATCACCGCATCGCCATGGCGTTCCTAGTGATGGGCCTGGGCGCACGCGCGGCGGTGACGATCGATGACGCACGACCGATCGACACCAGTTTTCCCGGATTCGTCAAATTGATGTGCGGACTTGGGGCGGATATCGGACCGCCGGCGGCATGATCATCGCGATCGATGGGCCGGCTGGCGTCGGCAAGGGAACCTTGGCCCGCCGGCTCGCCGCCCATTTCGATTTGCAGCATCTCGAAACCGGCGCGCTCTACCGGGCCGTAGGCTTGCGCGTGCTGCGCAGTGGCGGCGACCCGCACGACCCGATCGCGGCAGCGGCGGCGGCCGGAGACCTCCACGTCGCGGATCTGGCCGATCCGGCGTTGCGAAGCGATGAAGTCGCCGAAGCGGCGTCGGTGGTCGCCGCCCAGAAGTCGGTCCGGCAGGCCCTGCTCGACTTCCAGCGGAACTTCGCTAAGTCTCCGCCAGGTAACGCAAAAGGGGCGGTACTGGACGGCCGCGACATCGGCACGGTGATCTGTCCCGATGCCGAGGTGAAATTGTTCCTCGTGGCTCGCCCTCAAGTGCGCGCCAAACGCCGGTACGAGGAGTTGCGGGCCCGCGGCGAGCCCGCTATATATGCCCGCGTTCTCGCGGACATCGAAATTCGGGATAGGCGCGACGCCAATCGCGGCATTGCCGCCCTCAAGCCCGCCGACGACGCGATCGAGATCGACACCTCCGATCTCGACGCCGATCGGGTGTTCGAAAAGGCGCTCGATGCGATCGAGCGGAGAACCCGCCGCCTGGGATGAGCCCGCGCGGCGGCACCCGTAACCCCGCGCTCGGCGCCGATCGAACGGCCGGGTGCAACAACCCCGGCGTCGGCAGCCCCGCGAGCGTTGCGAGGGACGGACGATCGGAACGCGACAGGCGAAAGGAAATCCATGACCAAATCGTCCGCAGCTGCCGCCATGCCGGCGGGTGACGAGAATTTTGCCGCGATGCTGGAAGAGTCGTTGGCCGGCACCGCCCGGTTCGACGGCCGGGTCGTCCAGGGCCGCATCGTTTCGATCGAGGGCGATTTCGCCATCATCGACGTCGGCCTGAAGGCCGAGGGCCGCGTGGCGCTCAAGGAATTCGGCGAAGGCGGCAAGCCGGCCGAGCTCAAGGCCGGCGATTTCGTCGACGTGTTCGTCGAGCGCATGGAGGATCGCAACGGCGAGGCCATGCTGTCGCGCGACAAGGCCAAGCGCGAGGAGGCGTGGACCCAGCTCGAGAAGGCGTTCCAGACCAATCAGCGCGTCACCGGCATCATCTTCGGCCGCGTCAAGGGCGGCTTCACCGTCGATCTCTCCGGCGCCGTCGCCTTCCTGCCGGGGAGCCAAGTCGACATCCGCCCGGTGCGCGACATCACGCCATTGATCGGCACGCCGCAGCCGTTCCAGATCCTCAAGATGGACCGCTCGCGCGGCAACATCGTCGTGTCGCGCCGCGCCGTGCTCGAGGAGACGCGCGCCGAGGCGCGCACCGAACTCGTCGCCTCGCTCAAGGAGGGTCAAATTCTCGAAGGCGTGGTCAAGAACATCACCGATTACGGAGCCTTCGTCGATCTCGGCGGCGTCGACGGCCTGCTGCACGTCACCGATATCGCCTGGCGGCGCATCAATCA
>DATFES010000412.1:0-2072 GCA_035250945.1 Alphaproteobacteria bacterium
CTCGCTCTGCACCGAGCAAACGTTGATGATCTTGCCGCGGCGGCGTTCGATCATGTGGCGCGCCACCGCCTGCCCGACGAGGAACACGCTGTCGAGATTGGTCCGCACGATCTCGCGCCACGTCTCCTCGGGGTAGTCTTCAAGCGGCATGCGGCGTTGCATGCCGGCGTTGTTCACCAAGATGTCGATTGGACCGACGTCGCGTTCGACCCGCTCGACGGCCGCTCGGACGCTCGCGCCGTCGGTGGCGTCGAACGGCGCGACGGCGACCGAGCGATCCGCGCGGCGTAATTCCTCGGCGGCGCGCTCGAGCGCCGCCCGATCGCGTCCATTGAGCACCAGCGACGCTCCTGCAGCGGCGAGCCCGCGCGCCAGCGCCAAGCCGATGCCGCGGCTGCTCCCGGTGACGAGCGCGCGCCGGCCCGTCAGGTCGAACAACGAGACGCTCATCTCTCCCTCGTCAACGACAATCCTCGCATCGCGCCGCCGGCCGACGGTAGCGGGCTCGCCGCGATCAGGCAATGCGCCGCCATTGCCCGAACATGGGGGGTGGGATATTTCTTCATGCGTCCGCTCGGCCAATCGGGGGAAACGCTCATGCGCGCTGCGGTCATCCATGCTCCAGGCGATCTGCGCATCGAAACGCTCGCCACGCCCGAGATGGGACCGCGATCGATCAAGCTGCGGGTCGACGCCGGCGGCATCTGCGGCTCCGACCTGCACTATTACCAGCATGGCGGCTTCGGAACCGTACGGATCAAGGAGCCGATGATCCTCGGCCATGAGGTCGCCGGAACGGTGGCGCAAGTCGGCGACGATGTCGCCGCGGTCAAACCGGGCGACCGGATCGCGGTCAATCCGAGCCGCCCTTGCCGTCAGTGCCGATATTGTCTCGAGGGAAATCCCAACCAGTGTCTCGACATGCGCTTTTATGGAAGCGCGATGCGCTTCCCCCATGTGCAAGGCGCTTTTTGCGACGAGCTGGTGATCGAGGAGCGGCAAGCGGTTCCGGTCGGCGCCGCGACTTCGTCGGGCGAGGCGGCGTTCGCCGAGCCGCTTGCGGTCGCGCTGCATGCCATTCGTCAGGCCGGACCACTCATTGGCCGACGCGTGCTGGTGACCGGATGCGGTCCGATCGGCTGCCTGTCGATCATCGCCGCACGGCGGGCGGGCGCGCTCGAAGTATTGGCGACCGACATCCTCGACGAACCGCTCGCGGCGGCGCGGACGGCGGGCGCCGACCGGACCGTCAACGTCGCCCGCTCGGCTGAGGCGCTCGCCGACTTTACCCGCGACAAAGGCTATTTCGACGTGGCGATCGAAGCGTCGGGAAACGCCGCGGCTCTCACCGGCGCCATGGCGTGCGTACGGCCGCGCGGCGTGATCGTCCAGCTTGGTCTCGGCGGCGACGCGGCGCTATCTCTCAATACGCTGGTCGCCAAGGAGATCGAGCTGCGCGGCACGTTCCGCTTCCACGAGGAGTTCGAATGGGCGGTCGCCATGATCGACCGCAAGCTGATCGACGTCCGGCCGCTGCTCACCGCGAGTCTGCCGTTGGCGCGCGCACGCGAAGCATTCGAGCTCGCCGGCGACCGCCGCAAGGCGATGAAGGTTCAACTCAGCTTCGAGTGAGCAGCGCCTGCGGAACGGCCGGAGCGCCGATCCGGTGAGCGATCGCGCCCGCTTCGCCGGCATTTACCCGATGCTTTACGCGTTCTTTCATGCCGATGGCTCGCTCGACCCAGGGGCGATCCGGCGGCAGGTTGATGCCTGCGTCGCAGGCCGCGCCGATGGCGTGGCCGTCCTCGGTCTGGCGAGCGAAGTGCGCGGCCTGGCGGCGGCCGAACGTCGCCAGATGATGGATTGGACCGCCGACGCGCTCGGCCGGCGCTTGCCGCTGGCGATCACTATTTACGAGCCCACCGTCTCGGCGCAGATCGAATCCGCCCGCCATGCCCGCGCCATCGGCGCCGATTGGGTGATCTTGCAGCCGCCGCCCGGTCAAGGCACGCCCGAGTCCGAGTTGATCGATTTCTTTTCCGGCGTCGGCGACGGCATCGACCTGCCGTTCG
>DATFES010000439.1:0-11083 GCA_035250945.1 Alphaproteobacteria bacterium
CATATCGATGCGGTAAGACCGCACCGGACGGTCGATGCTCTTGACCATCTGGTCGCCGAGATCGTCGAAAGCGACATTGATCGAATTCCGGACGTGCTCGTAAACGTTGCCCGATACGCAGACCGCGCCGGGCTCGGCCAACCCCTCCATCCGCGCGGCAATGTTGACGCCATTGCCGTACAGATCGCCGCCATCGACAATAACGTCGCCTAAACTGACGCCGACGCGCAGAACAAGGCGCCTACCATCGGGCGCAGTCTTGTTGAACTCGGCAAGTGCGTTCTGAATCTCGATCGCACACAATACCGCATCGGTTGCGCTTGGGAATTCGGCGAGCACGCCGTCGCCAGTGCTCTTGAAAATTCGCCCGCCGAACTTTCCGGTCAGGACTTCGAGGACTTCGCCGCGCAACGTCTTCAGCCCCGCCAGCGTTCCTGCCTCATCGGCGTCCATCATGCGCGCAAATCCCACCACATCGGCTGCGAGGATCGCGGCAAGACGGCGTTGAAGCCGATGTTCGGACATTTGAGGCCATGCGAGCTGCGGCAGGGGCGTCGGTGAGTTTACGCCCCAAGAAACTGACGAGTCCATTCGCGCCGCGGATCGTCAGCCACCCTTGCGGTCGCTGACGAACGAACGACGGTATGATGAGCGACTGGCTGTAATAGGGGCGTCAAGAGGCGGCCGACGCCCTGCGCCGCCGCTGGCGTATTTGCGGGATCGCGCGCTAGCTGATGACCAGCATCTTCTGGTCTTTCTGGTGCTCTTTGGCCGCCGCCGTTTCGTTTTTGTCCTGATCTTTGGCTTTGGATTTGGCGCGCGCCAGCTCGCGCTCTTTTTCGCGCTGCCGCTCGCGCTCCTGGCCCTCCTTGGACTCCGAATGTACGTACGTCCCGAGGACTTCGCCTTCCTCCAACACCGCGTCGGGCGTGAAGAAGATCACTTCGATATGTCCGTCATCGAAGAAGAGCGCGTCGTCCTTGCACTCGCCCAGCATGCGCTGCGGCTCGAGCCGGCGCGCCACCTCTTCGGCGACGATTTTCTTGACCTCGTCGCGTGAGAGATAGGCCTTAATGCCGTTCATCGCGCCGCTCTCCTCCGTCGACCGTCGCCTTCTTCACCATATGAAGGTCGGTAACCTCACCATAAATGGGGTTCGTTAGCATTCTGTTAACGTTGATTTAACCGCCTGACGCCGGGTTGTCGTGGGCGCGGGCGTCGCCGGGACGGACCGACTTCCCGCCCGGACCTGGCTAGTCGGGACGACCGCGTCTAGACGGTCGACTTGGCGACCGCAGGGTTGGTCGATTTGAGCCCAAGCTGGTCGGCTGTCTGGTCCGGCGCGTTGAGAAAACGGATGCCAAGCCGGTTATCATTGCGCCATGCGACGACTCCGGCGAGGACGCCGTAACCATCGACGCGCACCGCAAGTACGGCGCCCGAAACGATGCCCGGCTCGTCGAGCTCGCCCTTGGCGATCAACCCGAGTCCCCCGGCCGACACGTTGTCCACCAAGCACGGATACTCCTTGGTGCCGCAATAGATCATACCGCCGACCAGCAACGGCGTGCGCGCGTGTTCGCGTCGTTCCTCCACTTTTGGCGGAACTTTGCTCACGGGATCGGCTTCCCCCGGTGATTCGCCTTTCACCAGCCGCTGGACCCACGGGCGTGCGACTGCGTCGGTCATTGTGGTGCGCCCCATGCGTGGTGTCATCCAACCCTAAGGCGGCACGGTTTCGGGAGCATTAACGATCGATACAATGCTCGGGAATTGCCCCTTCACGGCGCGCTCAACGCGGTGTCGTGCGCCTGGGGTCGAGCGGAGGCGGGTTTTGCGCGTTAGGAAACGGCGGGACCGGCGTAGGACTACGGGCCTTGGGAGGCGGCTGCGGTTTGGGCGGCGGCGATCCGGGAGGGGGATTGACGCGAAACAGCGGCGTGAAGCCGCGTCGTGCTCCCGGCACCTCGCCATAACCCCGACTCCACACCTCGACCCAATTGAACGGCGCCGAGGTTTCGGCGAACGCGATTGGCTCGTCGTCCTGAAACAACGTCACCTCCAGCCTGCCGAAGGAATCGAACTTTTGAATTGCGCACGAAACGCGCGTCGCGGCGATCGACAATCCATCGGGCACGTAGCCGTCGAACTTGACGTAGGTGTCGCCGTTGGGCGCGCCGTCGAGCGTGCAATTTCCGATATAGCGCATTCCCGGCGTACCGTTCATCTCGATCGCGAATTGCGCCTGCTGCGCCATCGCGAGCATGGGCAAACTCGTCGCCAGATACGCCAAAAATAACGACCGAAGCCGCCGGACCACGACATTCCCGCCCAGAAAGGCCTTCATCGATTGCACGGTTAGTCCAGAACGTTAGTCTAGAACAAACGCCGCGGGGCGACCGAATAATCCGTTGCTTTGCGATCAGTCGCGCCTGACGACGCCCGGGTCGCGCGGCGCAAGCATCCATATAAATCCCAGAACCTGCAGCAGCATCACGGACAGCAACGCCACCTTGTGGCCGAGCGGCGCAAAGCCGCCGGCGTCCGTCGAGAACAAATCGATCACTCTGCCGACGCCAGCCTGCACCGCGAACGCCGAACTGAATACGAGCACGTTCAGCGCCGTGTTCACCCGACCGGCAAGTTCGTGGGGAAAAACTTGGTTCAAATAGGCGAATGTGACGACCGAAAACGTGCCTCCGATGCAGAACAGCGCCCACGCGATGGTCACCGGGACGACCGATGCGGGCAGCACGTCGATGAGCAACAAAAGCTGCGTGACGATGAAGAACCCCATCATCATGGCGATAACCGTCAGCGGGGCGAGACCGGCACGACGCAGCCAGTCGTATACGGCGCCGCTCAAAACGAAACCGGGAATCATCGCCGCCGACATGTCGAACAGGACGCCCGCTGCGATATCGGGATCGAAGCCGTGGATGTCGCGGAGCCAGGGTCCGGCCCACAGACCCTGATAGGCCAGGAAGGCCGATTGTGCGAAGACCGTCACCGGAACCACCCGCCAGAACACCGGCGAGCGATAGATCGTGCCGACCGTCTTGATTTGATCGATGAGGCGTGACGGCTGGCTGTGCGTGCGCTCAGGGACGGCGAGCCGGATATAGGCGGCGGAGAGCAGCGTCAGCACCATCAGAATCAGGAAAATGGCGCGCCAGCCGACGCGACCGAGCATGAAATGCACCGGCAGCGTGGCGACGGTGGCGCCGAGCCCGCCGAACGCCATGAGGCAGCCGTTGGCGAGCGGGAGACGTTCGCGCGGCCAAAATTGCGTGTTGGCCTTGAGCGAGGCCATCAAACACGCCGAAACGCCGAGGCCGATCATCGCCCGGCCGATCGCCAGCGCGGCGACGCTTTCCGACACCGCGAAGACGACCGCGCCGATCGCCGCGGAGATCAACAGGCCAGACTCCACCCGTCGCGGCCCGTAGCGGTCGAGAAGAATCCCCAGCGGGATCTGAAAGGCCGCAAAGGCGGCGAAATATGCCGCCGTGAGCAATCCTAACGCCGACGCGTCGAGCTTCAACTCGACGACCAAGTAGGGGCCGATGACCGCATTGACGGAGCGGAAAAGGTAGCTAAGGAAATAACCGGCGGCGAACGGCAAGAAGCAACGTATGACAATGTCGCTAAATGTGTTCACCGACGGCCTTGCGCCGGCGGTCACCGTTTATCCATCGCGAAACAATGCCCGCCCGGTATCGGTCAAACGGCAGACAAGCCAATCGGGTTTCAACGGATTGGCAAACCATGGTTCCGCCCAGCCCTGCTCGATGCAGGAGCGAACCGTCCGCGTGTCGACCCGGCGCCCGTCCGGCCAGAAAAGCGGCAGCTTGCCCCCAGCCTGCGTCAGTCCGCGACGGAGCCACTCGCGTTGCGGTTCGGTCGGATTGCCCGGCGCCTCGGGCAAGCCGCGTGGACGAGCGACAGGATGCTGACGCGGCGGAGGCGGCGGATCGACGAAGCCGGTGCGCGCGTGCTTCGGCCGAAACGGTATGGGATCAGACGGCTTGCTCGGCATTCTGCGGCGTATCGCCCCCGGAGCGTCGATCGGCGGCGAGTGTACGGCAGATCGCCAAAACCGCCAAGACAAGCTCTTGGCCGCGTGACTTCGGCCGTTTACGCTATCCCGTCATGGGCGAGCATCGGTTGCTCTACATCACCGTCGGCAATATCGACGAGGCGCGGCGGATCGCGCGCGCGTTGGTTGAAGAACGGATCGCGGCGTGCGCGAACATCGTCGCAGCCATGGAGTCGATCTATTGGTGGGAGGGAAAGCCGACCGAGGACCGCGAGATCATCGTGATCGCGAAGACGCGGACGGCGTTGGTCGAGCGGGCGATCGCGCGGGTACGCGAGCTGCATAGTTACACCGTGCCGTGCGTCGTGGCGCTGCCGATCCTCGACGGCAATCGCGGCTTTCTCGACTGGATCGACGCCGAGACTGGGGCCAAGCGATAAGTTTGGACGCCAGCGTTGCGGGCGGCGCATGGAGGCCACGCCGTGGCCGGCCATTGTCGCCGGCGCGCGTTGATGGCACGATTTGCCGCTGCTTGGTCGACATTGCGGCGCGACGAGGCGGCCGATAAGGAAACGAACATGACGCGACCGTCTCCCGTCGTTGCGCAAGGCTTCTCGAACGTCGGCCACAGCTATTCGCACATCCTGACGATCCTCTATCCGACGGTCGTCATCGCCCTCGAGAAAACATGGGGGGCGTCTTATGGCGAGTTGTTGGCGCTGATGCTCGCCGGCCAGGTGCTGTTCGGGCTTGCCGCGTTGCCCGCGGGATGGCTCGGCGATCGCTGGTCGATGATCGGGATGATGGTGGCCTTCTTCATCGGCACCGGTTTCGCCGGGATTCTCACCGGGCTCGCCAACGACCAGTTCGAAATCGCTCTCGGTCTTGCGCTGATCGGCCTATTCGCTTCGATCTATCACCCGGTCGGCATGGCGTGGCTGGTGCGCAACGCGACCAACCGCGGCAAGGCGCTCGGCTTCAACGGCATCTTCGGAACCTTCGGCCTGGCGTTGGGACCCCTGATCGCCGGCGCGCTCACCGATCTGATTTCCTGGCGCGCGGCGTTCATCGTCCCGGGTGCGACCTGCGTTGCGGTCGGCATCGCGCTGTTCGCCTTATGGCGGATGGGATACGTAGCGGACACGCATGTCGACATAAGGCCGACGCCGGCGCCGACGCGCAGCCACGCCGTTCGCGCGTTCTTCGTGCTGTCGCTCACCATGCTGTGCGTCGGCGTGATCGGCCAGACGCTCACGTTCGTCATGCCGAAACTCTTCGCCGACAAGGCGCAGTCGATCACCGGCGGCGGCGCGCTCGGCGCGGGTACGTTGGTGACAATCGTCTATCTTTGCGCCGGCATGTCGCAGTATGTCGGCGGCCATCTCGCCGACCGCTTCAGCATGAAGCGCATTTACATCATCGGCTTCGCCATCCAGGCGCCGATCCTCCTTCTGGCGGCGGTGCTGGAGAACTGGCCTTTGCTGTTCGTCGCGACCGCAATGGTATTCATCAATACTGCCTCGGTACCTGCCGAGAATGGGCTGCTCGCACTTTACACCCCGGCCAAATGGCGCGGCACCGCCTACGGCGCCAAGTTCGTACTGGCGCTCGGCGTCAGCGCGCTCGCCATTCCTCTGGTCGCCGTGCTCTACGACGGGACCGGCGGGTTCTTCTGGCTGTTCGTGCTGTTGGGCGCACTGGCCACGATCGTCGCCATCGCCGGCGCGCTGTTGCCGAGCGAGCGGCGTGGATCGTCGCGGGACCTGACGGTGGCCGTGGAACCCGCGGAGTAGGGACAGTCAGGCCGTCGATGACGTCACCGCCGCAAATCGAGCGGGTCGATCATTTCGTGCTGACGGTGCGCGACATCGAAAAGACGTGCGAGTTCTATTCCCGCGTCCTCGGCATGACCGTGCACGAGTTCGGGCCGCTCAAACGCAAGGCGCTGCATTTCGGAACCAACAAGATCAACCTCCATCCCGCCGGCCGTGAATACGAACCCAAGGCGGCGCGGCCGATGCCGGGTTCCGGCGACTTCTGCCTCGTCACGACAACCTCGCTGCATGAGGTCGCCGCGCATCTCGAAGCGCAAGGTGTGACGATCGAGGAGGGGCCGGCGCCGCGCACCGGAGCGCTTGGAGCGATCCAGTCGCTGTATTTCCGCGATCCCGACGGAAATCTCGTGGAGGTGTCGACCTATTCGGCCGCCTGACGTAGCTTCTTCTTGGGCGCCGCCTTTGTCACCGTGAGCTTCAGCGCCTGATCGAGATCGGCGATCAGATCATCGGCGGTTTCGAGGCCGATCGACAGCCGGACGACATCTGGCCCGGCGCCGGCCTTGATCTGTTGTTCCTCGGTGAGCTGTCGGTGCGTGGTCGAAGCGGGATGGATGATGAGCGAGCGCGCATCGCCGAGATTGGCGAGATGCGAGAACAGGTCGACGTTCTCCACGGTCTTGACGCCCGCCGCATAACCGCCCTTCACGCCGAAGGTGAACACCGATCCGGCGCCCTTCGGCAAGTATTTGCGGGCAAGTTTATAGTAGGGGCTCGACTTGAGCCCGGCGTAGGAGACCCACGACACCGCATTGTGCCGCTCGAGAAACTCGGCGACCTTTTGCGCATTGGCGACGTGACGCTCCATCCGCACGTGCAGGCTTTCGATGCCGGTCATTATCATGAAGGCGTTGAACGGAGCGAGCGAGGGACCGAGGTCGCGCAGCCCGACGGCGCGCGTTTTCATCGTGTAGCCGAAATCGCCGAACGTCTCGTCGAAGGTGAGTCCGTGATAGGCCGGATCGGGCTGGGTCATCGACGGGAACTTGCCGCTGCCCTTCCAGTCGAATTTACCCGACTCGACGATCATGCCGCCCATCGACGTGCCATGTCCGCACAGGAACTTCGTCATCGAGTGGATGACGATGTCGGCGCCCCACTCGATGGGCCGGCACAAGTATGGTGTCGCCAGCGTATTGTCGACGATCAACGGGATCTTGGCCGCCTTGGCGATCGCCGCGATCGGCTCGAGATCGACGACCACGCCGCCGGGATTGGCCAGGTTTTCGACGAAGATCGCCTTGCACTTCGCCGTCAGCGCCTTGCGGAAATTCTCCGGCTCGCGCGGGTCGACGAAATGGCACGTCCAGCCGAATTTACGGAACGTGTGGGTAAACTGCGTGACCGAGCCGCCGTACAGGTACCGGCTGGCGAGAAATTCGTCGCCTGGCTCCATCAGCGTATGAAAGGCGAGGAGCTGGGCGGCGTGGCCGGTCGATGCAGCTACCGCGCCGCGTCCATTCTCCAGGCTTGCCACCCGCTCCTCCAGGGCCGAGACCGTCGGATTGGTGATCCGCGTATAGATGTAGCCAAAGGTCTGCAGATTGAAGAGCGATGCCGCGTGATCGACGTTGTCGAAAACATACGCCGTGGTCTGATAGATCGGCACGTTGCGCGCGCCGGTGGTCGGATCGGGGCGCGCGCCGGCATGGACCGCCTTGGTCTCGAAGCCGTAGGTGCGGGGCTTGGCACGGTCGTAGGGCATGGCGGACCTCGAAGCTGCGCTCTCTGAGTGTGGGTGGCGCGGATCGTCCTTACCACAGGCCGACTGCTTCGGTCACTGCCGCGCGCCGTCACCGTGGATTATCGCATCGGCTTTTGACGCTTGGCGGAGATGATCCCGGAGTTGATGCCGCTCCATGACAGCTCGCCGCACAGCCGGCCGAATTCGATTTTTGGACAGCGGTTCATGACCACCTGGAGGCCAGCGGCCTCGGCGCGCTTCGCCGCCGCGTCGTTCCGCACGCCAAGCTGCATCCACAACACCTTGGCCCCGATCGCGACCGCTTCGTCGGCGATCGGTCCGGCGGCGGCCGAGTTGCGGAAAACATCGACCATGTCGACGCGCTCGGGAATGTCCTTGAGGTTGGCATAAGCTTTCTCGCCGAGGATCGTCGCTCCGGCCGCGGCGGGATTGATGGGAATCACCCTGTAACCTTTGTGTTGCAGGTATTTCATGGCGAAGTAGCTGGGCCGGTTCCAATGCGGGCTGGCGCCGACCATGGCGATGACGTTCACCCGCCGCAGAATGCCGCGCAGGTAGTCGTCGCTATAGGCGTCGTGGTCGATGCGCCGTCCTGGCGACGGTGGCGCTGGACGGTCCGACGAACGGGAAACGGTCTTGGTCGCCATCCTGATCAGCGACCCTGCCACTTCGGTTGCGGCTGCTTGTTGATGAACGCGTCGATGCCGGTCTCGGCGTCGCGGGCGAGCATGTTCTTGGTCATCACCTCGCTTGCGTAGGCGTATGCTTTGTCGAGATCGAGTTCGGCCTGACGGTAGAACGCCTCCTTGCCGATTGCCAGCGTCAACGGCGACTTGGCCGCGATCTGCTCGGCGAGCGCGCTCACCGCCGCGTCGAGCTGGTCCTCGGCGACGACGCGGTTGACCAGGCCGTACTGTTGCGCCTGGTCGGCGTCGACCATATCGCCCGTCAAAAGCATCTCCATGCTGCGCTTGCGGCCGATGTTGCGCGACAGCGCCACCATCGGCGTCGAGCAGAAGAGGCCGATATTGACGCCGGGCGTGGCGAATTTCGCGCCTTTGGTGGCGACGGCGAGATCGCAGGTGGCGACAAGCTGGCAGCCGGCGGCGGTGGCGATGCCGTGCACGCGCGCGATCACCGGCTTGGGCAGGCGCGTGATGGCGATCATGAGCTGGGAGCACAAGGCGAAGGTCTGCTCGTAGAACTGCCGTCCGGGATTGGCGCGCAATTCCTTGAGGTCATGGCCGGCGCAGAATCCGGGCCCGGCGGCGGCAACCACCACCACCTTGATCGCGTCGTCCGATTTGATCCGTTCGAGCTCCTCGCACATCGCCTGCATTAGCCCAATGGACAGCGCGTTGCGTTGCGCCGGGCGATTGAGCGTCAGCCACGCCACCGCACCTTGATCCTGGCGCAACACGGGCGCAGCGGCGGGCGTGGGAGCGGATTGGGCCAGTGCGTTCATGGTGCGCCTCGAACGTCGCAGCGGGCGTTTAGTCTTCCGGCTATTTGCGCCGCCATACATCCCAATTTCAAGCCCGCCCCCTCAAATATCCGTGTTATCGCCATGCCGGCCCTTGCCCTGGGCGAAACGCGTCGCGCCATCGACCCCCTCATTGATCAAGCAGAAATGGCCGCCCCAATATTCCTGCCGCATCGCTTCGCGCACCGATAGACCGTCCTGGCGATAGGCGGAAAGCCGATCGGCGCGCAGGCACTCCTGCGGAAAGCGGCAAAGCTCGCGGGCGATCTCCTCGGCAACCTGGCGCGCCTTTCCTTTCGGCGCCAGGCGTTCGCACATGCCGATGGCGAGCGCCTCTTGGGCCGTCACCTTGCGGCCGGTTAGGATGATGTCGAGCGCGCGGCCGAGACCGACGATGCGCGGCAATCGTACGGTCCCGCCGTCGATCAGCGGCACTCCCCAGCGGCGGCAATACACGCCGAAATACGCATCTTCCTCCATCACCCGCATGTCGCACCACAGCGCCAGCTCCATTCCGCCGGCGACGGCGGGTCCCGCGACAGCGGCGATCACCGGTTTGTTGAGCAGCAATCGCGACGGACCAAGCGGACCCGGCGGCAGCTCCCCATTTCCGTTTTCGCGGAACGCCAGGTTTTCCGCCCATGCTTTTGCGTTGCTCCGCGACAACGCCTTGAGGTCGCCGCCGGCGCAAAATGCGCCGTGGTCGCCGAAAAAGACCGCGACGCGGGCCTTGTCGTCGGCTTCGAAATCGAGAAACGTGTCGACCAGCTTTTGTCCGGTGGCGGGATCGACCGCGTTGCGCACCTCGGGCCGGTTCAAGATCACCGTCGTCACCGGTCCGTCTTTCTCGACCAGAACGCTCTCCATCGCTTCCTCCTCGTGGCCACCGAATTCGAGACTAGGTTGACATTTACGTGAACGTCAATTTCCGTGACAGTGCCGAAGCTGCAAGGTCGCCGCGCCATGAAGTCAAAAATCGCCATCGGCGAGTTTCAACACTTGAGCGCTTCGACTTTGCCGATCGCCGACTTGTTCGGCATGCGGGTCGAATCGCTCACGGCAGGCCGGGCGCGCACGCGTATGCCCTTCAAAACCGCCCTGACGCGCCCCGGCGGCACGATCGCCGGGCCGGCCCTGATGGGGCTCGCCGACTATACGATGTATGCGGTGTTGCTGAGCCTGATCGGTAAGGTGGAGATGGCCGTGACCATCACGCTCAGCACCAGTTTTTTGCGCCGGCCGCGCGCCGCAGATGTCATTGGCGACGGTCGAATGATCAAGCTTGGCAAGCGGCTGGCGTTCATGGAGGTGACGCTTTATTCGGAAGGCGAGGACGATCCGGTTGCGCACGCCACGGGTACGTACTCGATTCCCCCAACTACGGAGATGGCGAAAGGAAATATCCGGCGAACGAAGAAGCGCATCAAGAAAAGTACTTAGGAAGCGGTAGCCCTAAACCGCGCGAATAAGCATATCAAATTTCGTCATTATTCCGAATTGACAGCGCCTCCAACGACACCGATACTCCGCGCCCTTGAATGAGGGGGCCATGCAGGCTCCGTTCGGTAATTCCCCCGGGGATGGCCCATGAAAACCTTCAACTTGACGCCCGAGGCCGCGCACAAGGCCAAGAAGTGGTACTTGATCGATGCCGACGGCGTGGTCCTCGGCCGTCTGGCCGTCGTCGTCGCCACGCGGCTCAAGGGCAAACACAAACCGACATTCACCCCGCATGTCGATTGCGGCGACAACGTCATCGTGGTGAACGCCGAGAAGGTGCGCCTTACGGGCAACAAAATGAACGACAAGATTTTCTTTTGGCACACCGGCCACCCTGGCGGCATCAAGGAGCGCACGCCGAAGGAGACGCTTGGCGGCAGGCATCCCGAGCGGCTGATCGTCAAAGCGGTCGAGCGGATGCTGAAGAAGGAAAGCCCGCTGGCGCGTCGACAGATGCGGAACCTAAAGGTCTATCCCGGTCCCAACCACCCGCACGTGGCGCAGAACCCGGAGGCGATCGA
>DATFES010000447.1:0-4447 GCA_035250945.1 Alphaproteobacteria bacterium
GCCAAGCTCGCCGGCCACCGCTTTCACCTCGGCGAGATGCTGATGCACCTCATCGCACGTCTGATGGATCGTCTCGACCGGTGCGCCGGATAGTTCGACCTGCCCGCCCGGTTCCAGCGTGACGCTGCAATTCTCGCGGGCGAGCGCGATCGGCCGTTCCCCCTCATAGACCGGTTGCCAGTCGAAGCGCGTCATGCCTTCGAGCAGGGCGCGGATGCTGGCGCGTTGGCCCTCATAGGGCAGCGGCCGCAAATCGTCGCCGCGAAAGGCAAATTTCTCGTGCTCGGTGCCGATGCGCCATGCGGCCGGCGGCTTGCAACCGGCGGCGAGATACTCGACCAACTGCCGTCGGTCGGTGATCGGCGCGCCGCTGGATTTGGGCGGTGCGGACATGCAGAGCTACGGACTCCTGAAACCATTCGTTCGACGGCAGCGTGCGCGAGGCGCGCGCGTTACGTCGCGTGCTGGGCGCGTCCCGGCGTCGACATATGACCGTCGCCCACCAGGGCCTGGACCACGGACAACGCGGCCAGCGCCGCGGTATCGGCCCGCAAGACGCGCGGCCCCAGGCCGACCGGCGTAACAAACGGGAGTTTGCGCAACCCGTCAAGCTCGGCGGCGGCAAAACCGCCCTCGGGGCCAACCAAGATTCCGTAGCCATGCAGCGGTTTCTGGCGAGTAAGCGAGTGGCCGATCGGTTCGCTCCTGCCCGTTTCATCGCACAGCAATAGGCTCCTGCCGGACGGCCACGCTCGCAGCGCATCGGCAAGGTATTGCGGCGGATGGATGTCCGGCACGGTGAGTCGCTCGCATTGCTCGGCCGCTTCGATGGCGATGGTTTTGAGTCGCTCGAGGTTGATCCGGGTCATCGCGGTGTGCTGGGTGAATACCGGCCGAAACGTCGACACGCCGAGCTCGGTCGCCTTTTCGATCATGCCGTCGATGCGCGCCCGCTTGATCGGCGCGAAGAGCAGCCACAGGTTGGCCTCGGCCCGCGGCGCGCGGCGCTGCGCGCCGACAGCGACCTCGCACCAGCCTTTGCCGAACGCGGCGATGCGGGCTTCGCGTTCGCCATCCGTGGCATTGAACAGCGCCAGACCGTCGCCGGTCGACATTCGGAGGACGTGCCGCAAATAATGCGCCCGCTCGGGTCCAAGCCGCACGCTCGCCGCGGTCAGCGAGGTCGCGACGTACAGCCGTGCCCGCGGATGTTCGCTTTGCGCCATCGTCGGATGCCCCTCGCCGCCCTTCCGAGGTTAGAATAATAGCGCCATGGCGCGGAGCGGACACACAATGGCAAGCGATATTCCCAAGGACGGCTGGCTCGATCGGCTGGTGCCCGGCGCGGCGCGGCCCTACGCGCGCCTCGCCCGGCTCGACCGGCCGATCGGCACATGGCTATTGCTCTTCCCCTGCTGGTGGAGCATCGCCCTGGCCGCCGAGCGCTGGCCGAGCCCTTGGCTTTTGGCGTTGTTCGCCGCCGGCGCCATCGTCATGCGCGGCGCCGGATGCACGTACAACGACATCGTCGACCGCGATTTCGACGCGCGTGTCGCGCGCACCGCCGACCGGCCGATCCCGTCGGGACAGGTGAGCGTGCGGCAGGCGGTTGTGTT
The DNA here is from genome assembly GCA_035250945.1 of Alphaproteobacteria bacterium. Lineage (GTDB taxonomy): Bacteria > Pseudomonadota > Alphaproteobacteria > CACIAM-22H2 > CACIAM-22H2 > DATFES01. The sequence goes on from DATFES010000447.1 coordinate 1,617, forward strand.
TCTCGGCGGACAGCTTCTTGCCGGATTTCTCGTTCTTGTTCTGCTTTCTGCGACTGCAATTGCGCTCGGCATCCTGTCGCTCGTCCTTGTTTTCACCTATCCGCTGATGAAGCGCGTCACCTGGTGGCCGCAATTCTTCCTCGGCCTCGCCTTCAACTGGGGGGCGTTGATGGGATGGGCCGCGGTGCGCGACGGCCTCGACTGGCCGGCGGTGCTTTTGTACGCGGCCGGGATCCTGTGGACCCTGGGTTACGACACGATCTACGCCCACCAGGACAAGGAAGACGACGCGCTGATCGGGGTTAAATCCTCGGCCCGTAGACTCGGCGACCGGACGCGGCCCGCCTTGTACCTATTTTACGCAGCGACAGTGATATTGCTGGTCGCGAGCGGCGTGGCGGCCGGACTCGGGACGGTCTATCACCTATTTCTCGTCGCCGGCGCGGCGCAACTCGCCTGGCAGGCGTGGCGCGTCGCCCTCGACACGCCGGCCGACTGTCTCGCCAAGTTCAAATCCAATCGCGTTTTCGGCTGGCTGGTTCTCGCCGGCATCGTCGCCTCGCGCATCGCGGCGCCGGCATGACGCCCGAGGCGTTCGTCGCCGCGCAAACGGTCGTCGCATCGCCGCCACTGGTGCCGGAAATCGCGCTGCATCTGGCGAGCGAGGTCACGCCGCTCTGGCAGGCGACCGAGGCGACCTTGGCGCGCGACAACCTGCCGCCGCCATATTGGGCGTTCGCATGGCCGGGCGGGCAGGCGCTGGCGCGCTACGTGCTCGACCACCGCGATATCGTCCAAGGGCGCCGCGTCCTCGACTTCGCCGCCGGGTCGGGGCTAGTCGCCATCGCGGCGGCGAAGGCCGGCGCGAGCGGGGTCACGGCGAGCGAGATCGATCCATTCGCGCTCGCGGCGATTACGCGCAACGCACGGCTGAACGGCGTGCGCGTCGATATCGCCCGTCACGATCTGACCGCAGCGCCGCCGGAGGAATGGAATGTCGTGCTGGCCGGCGACGTGTGCTACGAGCGGCCAATGGCCGAGCGCGTGACGTCGTGGCTGCGTGCGGCGGCGAAGCGCGGCGCGCTGGTGCTGATCGCCGATCCCGGCCGCGCGTATCTGCCTGCGGCCGGTCTCGAGGTGCTGGCGCGTTACGTCGTGCCGACCAGCCGCGACCTCGAGGACCGCAGCGAGCGCGAAACCCGCGTGCTCCGCGTTCTTCCATAGGACAACACAGGGCGAACCGCCAAGGCGCGAAGGCGCCAAGAAATGCGTCCTGGGCGCGCCAATGGCGCGCCCATTTCCATCCTTGGCGTCTTGGGGCCTTGGCGGTGACTTGACTTGTCTACGTGACGCGCACGATGCCCATCAGGCCCGAATCCTGGTGCTCAAGGACGTGGCAGTGGAACATCCAGTCGCCGGGCGCATCGGCGCGGAACGCGGTCTCGGCGCGTCCGCGCGGTCCCAGCGTCAATGTGTCGCGAAACTCACGTCGGGGCGGCGCGACGCCGTCGAGGCTCAGCACCTCGAAGAACATACCGTGCAAGTGCATGGGATGGTTCCAAACGCTGTCGTTGACGAGTTCGACCACGACGCTTTCGCCGCGTCGTAGCGTCAGCAGCGGCGCCATTTGGTGGTGATCGCCGGCGACCTCGCCGTTCAGGGCCCACATTTTTCCCTGCTGGAAGAGCGCACGTGCGTCGAGCTGACGCCCGTCGAGCCGTGCGCCGCGGAAGCCGCCCATCATTCCGCCTTCGATGACGATCCGCTCGCGCCGCGCGCCAGACGTATCCGGCCGCTTCCAGGGATTGTCGGGCAGCCGCGCCGGAGGTGCCGCCGGCGCGCGAGCGCCGCGCGCCGATGCGGCGTAAACCAGCTCGACCAGTCGGTAGGCCGCCTGCGGATAGAACGCGTCGATCACCGCGAACCGCTCGCCCGGCTCGCCGTGCATGTCGACGATCAGATCGCAGCGCTCGCCCGGCGCGAGGACGATCATGCCGCCCCGCACCGGATAGGGATCGACCGGCTGACCGTCGCGGGCGATCACGTAAGGCGCGTGCCCCTCGAGGCGCAAGCCGAAGATCCGGGCATTGGCGACGTTGACCAGCCGCAGCCGCATTCGCTCGCCGGCGCGAACCTCGAGCGAATCGGGAACGGCGCCGTTGAACGTCACCGTGTTGCCCATGCGTCCAGCGTGCGATGCGTCGCGCGGGTGACCGAAATCGTCGGCGATCCGCGCGCCGCGATCGAGCCGCCAGTCGTCGAGCACCCACAGGAGATCGCGATCGACCGCTGGCGGCTGCGACTCTTCGACGACGATCGCCCCGGCAAGGCCCCGGCCGACCTGCTCGGCGCTGTTGGCGTGCGGGTGGTACCAGTACGTGCCCGCATCATGCAGGTCGAATTCGTAAGCGAAGCTCTCGCCCGGCGCGATCGGCGGCTGAGTGAGGTCCGGCACGCCGTCCATTGCGTTGGGAACGCGCAATCCGTGCCAGTGGACCGACGTCGGCTGCGGCAGGCGGTTTTCGACCACGATGCGCGCCCGCTCGCCCTGCCGGAAACGCAGCACCGGGCCCGGTACGGCGCCGTTGTAGGCCCATACATCGGTCGCGGGATGCCCGTCCCCGACGAGCTTGGCGCGTGTCGGCCCCGCGGCCAGCCGCAGCTCGCGAGTCGCGGCAAAGCTGTGCGGCAGACCGGCGGCGACGAGCGCGCCCGCTCCGGCGGCGATGAGCGATCGGCGGCCAATGAACATGGGGCGATATTGCCGCTTACAGTGCGGGCAAGGTCAATGGCGCGCATTGCCGCCTCGCGCGGCGCGGTGTATGCATAAA
>DATFES010000455.1:0-3695 GCA_035250945.1 Alphaproteobacteria bacterium
ACGATCGATGTGGCGATCGCCCAATCCGACGTATTTGCCGACGCCATCCGCGGCGAAGGAGCGTTCTCCGCCGATGGACCAATGCCCAATCTACGCCTTGTGCTGGCCGCGCACGACGAGCCGTTCACCATCGTAGCGCGCACCGACATCGGAATCGTTTCGTCGGCCGATCTCGCCGGAAAGCGGGTGAATATCGGCGATATCGGCTCCGGGCATCGCGTGATGATGGAACGGCTGTTGCGGGCAAGCGGGCTGGCGCGCTCGGATTTCGCCGCCGCCCTCGAGCTTGGGCCGGGGTCGCAAGTCCAGGCGCTGTGCGAAGGCCGGGTCGACGCGATCGTCTATTCGGTCGGCCACCCGAACGGCTTGATTCAAGAAGCGATCCGCTCGTGCGGCGGACGTCTCATACCGGTCGTTGAGGATCGAATCCGCGAGATCGTCGCGAGCCATAGCGAGTATGCGCCGATGTCCATCCCTGGTGGGGTCTATCGCGAAAACTGGGCCGACACGCCGACCTTCGGCACACGCGCCATGGTCGTGACGATCGCCGAGGCATCGGCGCCGGCCATTCGGCACCTTGTTCAATCCGTGATCGAAAATGTTGACGAATTTCAACGATTGCATCTTGCCTTTGCGCGGCTCGACCCACGGCGAATGGCGATGCGACCGGATTTCGCCGCCTTCCATCCTGGCGCCGAAAGCTATTTGCGCGAGCGCGGCTTGGTCCAATGACCGGCGCCGTCGTGTCGGCGTCGAGTTCCAACCCGATGAACCGTAAGCGGATTTCGATCGCATTGGTGCTCGCCTCGGCGACCGCGGCGCTCGTCGCGACCGGAATACTTGCCGTGCTCGTCGTGCTTTTTCTCGCCGCCAGGGCATCGACGAACGAATTGCTCAACAACGTCGCAACGCTGATCATCCGCGATATCGAGAAGGGGATCGACACGCATCTCGCGCCCGCGGTGAGTCAGGTCAGATTCCTCGCCGATCGGGTCGAAGGCGGCCTGTATGCGGGTGTGGACGATCCGGCTTTGGCCGAGCTGCTGACTGGCGCCCTTGCTGCCGCGCCGCAAATCCAGGGGGTTGCGCTGACGGGGCGCGATCTTCGCCAAGTCGTCGTCGTGCGCCAGGACAGCGGACAATTGCAGGTCTTCCGCGGCCTTCCGGTCGACCTCGAGCACGCGTCGCGTGCGCTCGGCGAGATTGAGGGCGTCGACGGTCCGATTTGGGGAGAGCCGACCTTTCGTCTTGGACGAACGTTCTTCAACGTACGCCATGCGGTTCGCCGCCACGGCGAATTCCTCGGAATGCTGGCCTCGGTGATCTCGGTGCAGGAATTGTCGCTCTTCTTGACGGAGTCGGGGGCCCAGCATCGCGGCACGGCGTTCATACTACACGGCGCCGATCGCGTGCTCGCGCATCCGAACCTGGTTTCCGCCCATCCGGCGCAGTCGGCCACCTCGCCCTCGGTTCCGGTGACGCAGCTTGGCGATCCCGTCTTGCCCATGCTGGCAAGCCGTCGGGCCGTCGCCGGTTTCGAGAGATTGGCAGGGCGCGGCATCGAAGTATCGCGGATCGACGTCCAGGACTCCGCGTACTACGTGATCATGCGCTGGCGCCGGGATTTCGGCGAGGCGGCGCTGGGCGTTGGCGTGTGGCTTGGCGCCGACGAGGAGATTGCCGCGCGCCAACGGCTTACGTTGGCCGCCTTCCTAGGGCTCGCCGTGCTGGCGTTTGCGATCGTTGCGGCGATCTGGCTCGGCCGGGCGCTGTCGCGCCCCGTCAAGCGGGTGGCCGAGGCGAGCCGCAAGCTGACGCAGTTCGAGCTTTCCGGACTCGAGCGATTGCCGGCGAGCCGCCTCAAGGAAATCGACGATCAGGCTGCGGCGTTCAATTCGATGCTCGGCGGCCTCGCCCAGTTCGAGCGATACGTGCCGAAGCGGCTGGTGCGGCGGTTGATCGAGCTCGGCGTCGCCGGCGCGGTGCGATCCGAGGAGCGGCTGGTCACGGTGATGTTCACCGACATAGTCGGCTTCACGAATATATCCGAGCGATTATCGCCGGCCGACGTCGCCGATCTGCTCAATCATCACTTTTCCCTTGTCGCAAGCTGCGTGGAGGCCGAAAGCGGCACGATCGACAAATTCATCGGCGACGCTGTCATGGCGTTCTGGGGCGCCCCCGACGTGCAGCCCGATCATGCGATGCGCGCCTGCCGCGCGGCCGGATGCATCGCGCGAAAGTTGGCCCACTCGTCGCGTCCGCCTTCCGGCGTCGGACCGGAGGTCCGTATTCGCGTCGGGATTCACAGCGGCAAGGTTCTCGTCGGAAATATCGGGTCGGAATCGCGCACCAGCTACACGGTCATCGGCGACGCCGTGAACGCCAGCCAGCGCATCGAAGCGCTGGCCAAGGAATTCGACCGCGGCGATCGGGTGACGGTTCTTGTCAGCGGCGACACGGCCGCGCTGCTCGACGGCTCGTTCAAGCTCGAGCCGCTTGGCGATGTCGAACTGCGCGGCCGGCGCGCCGCAACCACGTTATACCGGCTGATCGCGTGAGCTCGGGCCCGTCTGGGCCCGAGCGCATCGTCATTTCGGCTGCGGAACGATCCGCATGTAAGGCTTGGGCGCCTTCCAGCCGCCAGGAAACTTCGCTTTCGCCTGCTCATCCGACACCGAGGGCACGATGATCACGTCCTCTCCGCGCTTCCAGTTGACCGGCGTGGCGACCTGATGCTTGGCCGTGAGCTGGCAGGAATCGAGCAGCCGCATCACCTCGTCGAAGTTTCGGCCGCTGCTCATCGGATAGGTGAGCATCGCCTTGATCTTCTTGTCCGGCCCGACGATGAACACCGAACGGACCGTCGCGTTGTCGGCGGGCGTCCGGCCCTGCGATGTCGTTCCGGCCTCGGCCGGCAACATATCGTAGAGCTTGGCAACTGCAAGCTCGGGGTCACCGATAAGCGGGTAATTCAGCGCCGTCCCTTGCGTCTCCTCGATATCCTTGGCCCAGCGCTTGTGGTCGCTGACCGGATCGACGCTCAGACCTAAGACCTTGCAGTTCCGTTTCTCGAACTCCGGATGCAATTTGGCGAGATATCCCAGCTCGGTGGTGCAGACCGGCGTGAAATCTTTCGGGTGCGAGAAGAGAATCGCCCAGCCATTGCCGATCCAGCTATGGAAATCGATCCTCCCTTCGGTCGTTTCCGCCGAGAAATTCGGCGCTTCGTTGTTGATTCGGAACGACATGGCTCACCTCCTACGATCGGTCGAGAAAGGAAAGCGCCGGCGCGCGGCGCCGGCGAGAGGCCATTAGTAACAATCCGGGGCCGGTCTTGCCAAGCCGCGATTGCGAGCGATCGCTTCGGCGGATCGTCCCGACCCGTGCCTCGAACGCTCTCCTCAGCGCACGGTCGGCGCGCCGCGCATCAGGGCGACCGATGTGGCGCGTGCATATTCGGCCGCCACCCGTACGTCGACGACGCATACCGCTCCGGCGCGCACATGCTCGATCGCCTCTTTCAAGGCGGGCGCCAGTTCAGCGTGGGATTTGATCGGCCCCAACCCGATGGCACCCTGGCCGCGCGCCAGCATCGCCAGGTCGAAAGGCGGGTCGGTCATCCGCATTCCCACCCATCGGTTCTCGACCGGGCGATTGCGCAATCGCGCCACGCGTTCCTGGTGCAGCTCGTC
>DATFES010000462.1:0-7448 GCA_035250945.1 Alphaproteobacteria bacterium
TCGACGAGACCAAGCAGCTTGTCACCTTGGACAAATACAAAGGCTGGGCTGGTTACGAGCAAATGTTCAAGCTGAATGTCGAGGGCATGTATCGACTGGTGCAAGCGAACCGGCGCGGCAACTAGCGCATTTGGCGGCGGCGGCTCATAGCGCCGCCGTCAGCCCGCCATCGACGAACAGCGTGTGACCGGTGACGTAGCCGGCTTCATCGGAGGCGAGAAATACCGCCGCGCCGGCGAGCTCGTCGGGCTGCGCCCAGCGGCCGATCGGCGTGCGCTTGGCGACCATCGCGGTGAACTCGGGGTTTGCCAGCAGCGGCGCATTGAGTTCGGTCGCGAAAAAGCCGGGAGCGATGGCGTTGACGGTAATTCCCTTGGGCGCCCACTCGACGGCGAGCGCCCGCGTCAGCGAATCGAGTCCGGCCTTGGCGGCTGAATAGGCGGCGATGTTGGGCCGCGAGATCTTACCCATCACCGACGTGGTCATGATTATCCGGCCAAATCCCTTGGCGGCCATATGCGCCGCAGCTTCGCGGGCGAGAACAAAACCGGCGGTAAGGTGCGTGGTCAAGATCGTCTGAAAATCGGCGGTCGCGTATTCCAGCGAGGCTTTGCGAATGTTCATTCCCGCATTCGAGACCAGAATATCGAGCCTGCCGTGCGTCTTGACGATGCGATCGATCGCCGACTTCGCGGCGCTCTCGTCGGTGACGTCGAACGGCGCGGCGTCGGCTTCGATGCCCTCGCGGCCGAGTTCCTCGGCCTTGTTCTTGAGCGCCGCCGGATCGCGGGCGTTCAAGACGACGTACGCGCCGGCGCGGCCCAGCCCGCGCGCCATGGCAAAGCCCAAACCGCGCGAACCGCCGGTGACGAGCGCGACGCGGCCTTTCAGCGAGAACATGCCTTCGGCCATTTCACCCCCTATTTCGAAAGGAATTTGGCGATCCGATCGCCGACCTTGGCCACCGCCAGCAATCCGTCGAGATGGCCGCCGTCGCCGTCGATCTCGACGAGATCGGCTTTCTTACCCTGGCTCTTCAAGATTTCGACCGCGCGGCGGGAGAACGCCGAAGGCAAGAGCAGGTCCGAGCTGGCGGGAATGAACAGGGACCTGGCGTTGATTTTGCCCAGCCCCTCCTCGAGCGATTCTTCATGCCCGGCGACGAAGAGCTGGTTCGCCTTGACCAGATAGAGAAATGAATTCGCATCGGAGACGCGAGCCCGCGCCAGCGCCGCGCGGTCGAGCGTATCCTCGATCGCATACTTGCTTTCAAACGCCTTACCAGGGTCGCGATCGGGCGCCGCCCATTTACGCGCGAAGGCGCGGTCGGCCCAGCCATAGTGTCGCGCATCGAGCGTCACCATCTTGAGCGCCAACGCCAAGCCCTGTGTCGGCTCGGTCTTCCCGTAATAGTCGCCGCCGCTCCAGTTTGGATCGAGCGTGATCGCCGAGGCCCACAGATTGAGCCGCCCGATGGTGAAGGCGTCGATCTCGGCGGTGGGGATTACCGCGACAAGCCGATCGACGAACTCGGGATAGGCCGCGGCCCATTCGATTGCTTGCATCGAGCCCATCGAGGCGCCGATCGCCGCGTGCACTTTCGTCACCCCAAGCGAATCCAACAAGGCCTTCTGAACATTGACGAAATCGCGGATCGTAACGATCGGAAAGCGCATTCCATACGGCTTGCCGGTGTCGGGGTCGATCGACGCCGGGCCGGTGGTCACGACGTTAGGGTCTTTGGTGTTGAGATTGACGAGGCTGTCGACGCTGACGACATAGAACTTGTTCGTGTCGATCGCCTTGCCCGGACCGATAATGGCGTTCCAATATCCCGGCGCCGCGTCCTCGGCCTTGTACTTGCCGGCGGCGTGCGAGCTGCCAGAAAAGAAATGCGGCACGATGATGGCGTTGTCGCGCGCTGCGTTGAGCGTTCCGTAACTCTCCCAGCCGACCTTGAGATCGCGGATCTTGCCGCCGCCGACGGTGGCGTAGCTCGCCATCGCGAAGGTTCGCTTGGCGACGATCCCGACGTCGCCGCCTTTTTCTTGAGCGACAGCGAACGAGGCGGCAAAGGACAGTGCAACGACGATGGCGAGGCCGATCGACCTCGGCGTGGCGCGCGTATCGGACATTTTCTGGTACCCCTGAATTGGCCGTGCCGGCCGTGAGCTGCGCAGGCTAGCAACTCTTGGTCAAAAAGAAAGGGCTTAGGGCCCCGGCTTGCCGACCCAGAACTGATACATCGCGGCAAACGTCGTCGGATTCTCCACCTCGAAGCGGTCCCAGTTTTCGAGGTCGGTCATCGCCGGATCATTAGGGAAGCGAAGCCGGTATCGCGATTGCGTCTGGTTGTCGGTGAACTCGAACCCGAGAAAGTTCAATCCGAGCGTCCGTAACAGCGCGGCGATTTGTGGCAGGGTCAGACGATGTTCTTGGACGTGGAAAAGCAGATCGCGACAGCCGCTCATCGCGTAAAAATCGGGGTTAAAACGCATCCAGGCGAGGATGCTATCGTCGGCTTCGCCGAGTATGACCGCGCGCGCCCGCCGGATGCCGTCGGCGGTGGGCGCAAACCCGCGTGCTTCGATCAACCGCCGGGCGGCGACAGCCGGCGCTCGCGCCCTGTCGCTGTAAAGGGCGATGCGCATATATCCGCCCGGCCGCAAGAGGCGTTCGAGAACACGCCAACCCGCGAGCGGGTCGGCGAGGTGGTGCAGTACGCCGCCGCATTCGATCGTGTCGAACCGGCGCCCGATCGCTTCAAGCGCCAAGACATCGGCTTGGGCGTGCTCGAGATTGGCGATTCCCAGCTCGCGCGCCTTGCGGATGGCATAAGCGAGGCTGGTCCGGCTCAAATCGATGGCGAGAATGCGCGCGTCGGCGAAGCGCAATGCCGACCCGCAAGAGTGCCTCCCGGTCCCGCAGCCGGCGATCAAGACATCGATGGGGCCGTCGAATCGCGGATCGGGCGGCGCCGCGTGCGGGAACAATCTGCGCAGTTCCGCCCCGAGCGGCGCGGGCGCGCCGCTCCAGTCGGGTCGGCGCCAGACCGGATAGGGATTCTCCTCGTACTGGGCGCGGACCTTCCGCGACACCGCGTCGTCGATCGGCGTCATGGCGGCGATCTCCTCGCGGATTTTCGCCTCGACACGAGGGATTGCGATCTGTCGTTCGACCAAGGCGGCGATCTCGGCTGGCCAGCTTTGCCCGGCGATCGCGTCGGCATTTTCAAGCGAGTGCAGCGGTCGATACGAGGCGAGAGTGGCCAGCTCGCTGTCGCCGATGGCGTCGGGCGCCGTCGCAGCGCGGCGCGTAAGTTCCTCGACCTGCGCGGCTTCGGAGTCGGTCTCGGCGTATACGTACTCGGTGGCGAAACATTGATGCGCGATCGCGACGATGAGCCCGCGCGTGCACGCTGGCGGGCGCCCGGCGACGGCGGCGGCCAGTGCTTCGCGCCGCGCCGCAGTCAGCCAAATCTCGATTTCCGGATCGGCGACGATCGCCGCGGCGAGCAGTTCAGCAAATAGCGGCCGGGCGAGCGCCTCGGCGGCGCTCGTCGAGCGGGCTAGGGCGCGCATATAGCTCGCGATCGCCGGAGCGATGACCGCCGGATCGACCGCGGGGCGCGTCAGGAGCCCGATCAGGTCGATTTCAAGGCCGGGCTCGGTCTTGTCGAAGCGCAAATCGCGCAGTGCGCGCGCCATGCCACGCCAAGCGTCGTCGGAGCCCGGGGAGCGCCGGGCCGCGTCGCGCCATAGCCAGAACGCCTCGGCATGGCGGGCGCGCCGCTCCTCGATGCCTGCCAGCCGCGCCATCGTCGGCAGGTCGTCGGGCCTCATCGCAAGCGCGCGTTCGAACGCATCGGCGGCCTCATCGAGCCGCCCAAGCGCGTCGAGCGCGCGGCCGAGATTGACCCATGCGATCCGCCGGTCCGGCGCCCGCGCCAAGACGGCGCGATAGGTCGCCGCCGCTTCGGAAAAATTGCCGGATTCTCCCAATGCTCCGGCAAGTCCGAGCTGCGCGGCGATCAGTTCGGGCGCCAGCTCGACCGCGCGGCGCAATGCCGGGATGGCGGCGTGCGGTTGATCGCACTCTCGCAGGACGTTCCCCAGGTTAAGGTGAATTTCCGCGTTACCCGGCGCCCGCTCGGCCGCGCGGCTAAAAAACGGGAGGGCCTCCTTTGGCCGTCCGAGTTGCGCCTTCAGGGCCCCCAGAAAATGCAGGGCGTCGACATTGTCGCGGTCGACGGACAATGCGGCCTCGCAAGCCGCGGCTGCCTCATCGAGCCGGCCCGCCTGATGATAACGCGCCGCCGCCGCGAGTTGCGCCCTTACTCCGACTGCACTGCCCTGCGAGCGTGGAGACATGCCGTTTCGTTCCGCGTGCCGTGGTCCAAGGTTATCGGAGAAGCGACGCCGATTTGAAAGACGCTTCTTTCGCCCCTCCTCGGACAGCGGTTAAAGTCCCCGCTCGGTTGCACGGCGCAAAGGATTCGCAAGCGATGGATAGGCTGAGCTTGGCAACGATGGCGCGCGCTCCAGTTGGGTTCGCACGGCCGGCTTTCGATCCGCGCGCGCTTGGCGTCGGGATCGTGCACCTCGGCATCGGTGCGTTCCATCGCGCCCACCAGGCGATCTACACCCAAGCCGCGCTGGGTTCCGATCCGTCGCCTTGGGGCATCGTCGGCGTAAGCATGCGCCGTCCCGCAATGCGTGGCGTCCTGGCTCCGCAAGATTTCCTGTACACGGTCGTCGAACGCGGCGATGCCGGCGTCCGCCGGAGCATCGTCGGAACGGTGCGCCAAGTTCTCGTGGCGCCGGAGGATCCGACCGCGGTGGTCGCCCGCATCGCCGCGCCGACGACGCACGTCGTCACGCTCACGGTGACCGAGAAGGGCTATTGCCTCGACCAGGCCTCGGGAAAAATCGACATTCTGCATCCCGACATTGCCCACGATATCGCCAATCCCCTGGCCCCGCGTTCTGTCGCCGGCATCTTGGTCGCGGCGATCGAGCGGCGAATGCACGATGCCGCCGGACCGCTTTCGGTGCTGTCGTGCGACAACCTGCCGCGTAACGGCCGCACGCTGTCCAGTCTCGTCCGCACTTTGGCGCGCATTCGCGACGATCGCCTCGCCGATTGGATCCCCAACAACGTCGCGTTCCCGTCGAGCATGGTCGATCGTATCGTGCCCGCGACGACACCCGGCGACATCGCCGAGAACGACGCGGCGCTGGGCTTGCACGACGAAGGCGTGGTGGTTACCGAGCCGTTCCGGCAATGGGTCATCGAAAGCCGTTTCGCCGGCCCGCGGCCGGCCTGGGAGTCTGCCGGCGCGGAGATCGTTTCGGATGTCGGCCCCTATGAGCAGATCAAACTACGGTTGCTCAACGGCAGCCACTCGGCGCTCGCTTATCTCGGTGCGTTGGCCGGACACGAGCGCATCGACCAAGCGATCGCCGAGCCGGATTTTGCGCTTCTAGTCCGCCGGCTAATGGACGAAGAGGTCACCTCGACGCTCGAAGTGCCATCGGGGGTCGACCTGGCGGCGTACAAGGCGACGCTGATCGCCCGCTTCGCCAATCCGGCGCTCGGCCACCGCACACGGCAGGTGGCGGTGGACGGTACACAGAAGCTGCCGCAGCGGCTGCTTCCGGCGATTCGCGCCCGGCTCAACGCCGGACAAAGCGTGCGGTTTCTGGCGCTCGTGATCGCCGCATGGATGCGATATGCGATTGGCGTCGACGAGCGGGGAAAGCCGCACGAGGTAAGCGATCCGCTGGCGGCGCGGCTCACCCAGATCGCCACCGATGGCGGCAGGAGTGCTGCCGCCCTTGCGCGGGGTTATCTCGGTTTGATCGAGGTCTTCGGCGAGGAGCTGGTGCAGCAGACCGCGTTCGTCGAGGAGGTTACGCGCTGGCTCGCGATGCTGCTCGAGAAGGGTGCGAAGGCGACGGCGGCGACGGCGGTTCGAACGTGAGACCGGACCGTCCGAGTCCGCTGCAGAACCGTGTCGATCCGTTCGGGCGGCTGCTCGCGGTGCCCGAGCGTGGCGCTTGGACGGGCAATCGCGGCCGCCTGCACGATAGCGCGTTCGGCATCGCGCGGCGCGGCTGGACGACGCAGGCGTGGATTACCTGTCGGTTGTCGTTCAAGGGTCGAAGGCGCGTGTTGATGAGTCCCGAGCGCTATACCGAGCTGTTTTTTCTCGATGAAGCGACCGCATTCGCCGCCGGACATCGGCCATGCGGCGAATGCCGTCGCGCCGACTTCACGACGTTCAAGTCGGCGTGGCTTGCGGGCAACGTTGAGTTCAACATGGGTCAAAACCCGCCGATCGGCCGCATCGACGCCGTAATTCACCACGAACGCATTGCCCGAGCCCCATGGTCACAAGCGTCGGCGCAAGCCGCAATGGTCGGTGACCTGCCGGACGGCGCGATGGTGAGCGACGACGTCGGTGCCTGGCTTCTCTGGGGCGGCCGATTGCGACGTTGGACGCCGGCTGGTTACACGGATGGGCGCGAAGCGTTCCCCGACGCGGCGACGCGGCTGATCACGCCGTGGTCCGTTCTCCGCGCCTTCGCCTCCGGATATCGGCCGGCGGTCCATCCCACGGCGGAACGCGGCTAACCGGTTCAAGCGAGTCTCAGCGCGACTGACGTCCGAAAAGCGCGTTCAGTTCGGCGAAGGGCATCGCGTCGTCGGCGAAGCCGAAGGCGCCGTGTTCCTTAATTTCACGCGAGGCGCGCATGAACGCTCCGAGGGCCGCGCGGGCGAGCGCCGAGCCGACGCTGATCCGCTTGACGCCGATTTCCGCGAGCTCAGCGACGGTGAACCGTGGGCCCTTCAAGCCCATGACGACATTGACCGGCCGATCGACGGCGCGCACCACGGCGGCGATGTCCTCGCGCGAACGCAGCCCCGGCGCATAGAGCACGTCGGCTCCCGCTTCCTGGAAAGCCTGCAGACGTTCGATCGTATCGGCGACGTCGGGGCGGCCGTGCAGGTAGTTCTCGGCCCGCGCCGTCAGCATGAAGGGAAATGCCAGCGATCGCGCCGCGCCGACCGCGGCGCGCACGCGCGCCACGGCCTGGTCGAACGGGTAAATCGGCGCTTCGGCGCACCCGGTCGCGTCTTCGATCGAGCCCCCGACCAGCCCGACGGCTGCCGCCCGCCGTATCGTGTCGGCGCAGACCTCGGGCGAGTCGCCGAAGCCGCCTTCGAGATCGGCGCTCACCGGCAGATCGGTGGCCTCGACGATCGCCCGCGCATTGGCCAGCGTTTCGTCGCGACCGATGGCACCCTCGGCGTCGGGACGGCCGAGCGAAAACGCGAAGCCGGCGCTGGTCGTGGCCAGCGCCTCGAAACCGAGCCCGGCGAGCAGACGCGCTGTGCCGGCATCCCAAGGATTGGGAATGACAAAGCAGCCGCTTCGCGTATGG
>DATFES010000464.1:0-5898 GCA_035250945.1 Alphaproteobacteria bacterium
CGAAAGCCGGCGCTTCAAACCGCACGTGACGCTGGCCCGGTTGCGCGAAATCCAGAACGGCTACGGCGGTCCGGGGTTTCATGGCGGCCAGAACTCGCGCGTCTCGGCGTTTCTCGCGCATCACGCGCTGTTCCGCGCCGGGCCGATTGCGGTCGACGAATTCCTGCTGTTCTCGAGCCATCTGCGCAACGCCGGACCGATCTACCGGGTCGAGGCGGAGTATCCGTTGGCCTTGGTCGAGGCGTGAACCGAAGTAACGCCGCGAGCGCCGCGCCGGAAGGGGCGTGCCGGTCGTTCATCGGCTGATAAATTGCGCCTCCCGGTTTGCGATGTCCGCAACCTCACGCGCCGAATCGATCCAACGTCCGCTCGACCTGGGCGACATAGCCGCCGCCGAACAGGCGGACGTGCGCCAATAGCGGATAGAGATTGTAAAGGTCGCGGCGCGCCTCGAAGAATCCCGGCGCGATCCGGCGGAGCTCGCCGTAGGAAGCGAAGAACGGTTTGCCGACGCTGCCGAACAGCGTCATGAAGGCAAGCTCGATTTCCGGATCGGCGAAGTAGAGAGCCGGATCGAGCAAGCCGACGATGCGCCCCCCTCGCGCGAGTATATTGCCGTGCCAAAGATCGCCATGGATCAATGCCGGCACGGCGCCGGCGTCGATCCAGCGGTCGAGCCGCGCGCACAGCGTCTCGACGCGGTTTACCACGCGCAACGGCAGGCGTTGCGCGGCATGCGCCTGGCGCGCCATGAAGCGCAGGCGATGTTCGGCGAAGAATTGTCGCCAGTCGGTTGAAGGCGGGTTGGGCTGCGGCAGGCCGCCGATGGCGGTGTCTTGCGCGAAGCCGAAGAACTTGCCCGACAGGCCATGCAGGCTGGCGACGACCGACGCCAGGTCGCGTTCGGCGGCGACGTCGATTCCGCGGTCGTCGTGGGCGATGTATTGCATGATCAATAAATCGTCGCGCGCGAAACGAATCTCGGGCACCGGAGCCCGGCTGTTCCGCTGCAGCCAGTCGAGCATGAAGGCCTCGAGCGCCAGGCCACGACCCAGCTTGGCGACCAGCTCTTCGCCGTCGTCGAGCGCGATCCGCCACACCTCGGCAACGCAGCCGCCATGCAAAGCCGTCGCGCGGACCACCCGCCGGCCCACGGCGCGTTCGATCGCGCCGCGCGCGGCGGCGGATGGCGTCACTTCAGTTCCTTGCGCACCGCGACGAGCAGGCTTGCGGCGCCGCGTTCGATCAGATCGAGCGCGCGTTCGAAATCGGCCGCCTCGCCATAATAAGGATCGGGCACCTCGCGCGTCGGCAGATTGGGGGCAAAGTCGAGAAACAGGCGCGCCCGTTCGCGCGTCGGCGGGGTCGCCATGCGCCGCAATACCTGCAACTGCCCCTCGTCCATCGCGAGAAGATGGTCGAATGTCACGAAATCGTCGGCTCGCAGCAGCCGGGCGCGGATTTCCCCGATATCATAACCGCGCCGCAGCGCGTGGTCCTGCGCACGCGGATCGGGCGGCCGGCCGACATGTCCTGAAAAGGTGCCGCATGAATCGATGTGGAACCGTTCGCTCAGGCCGACGCGCGAAACCATGGTCCGGAAGACGCCGGCCGCCGTCGGCGAGCGGCAGATATTTCCCGTGCAGACGAACAACACGCCGATCGTTCGTCGGGGCCGTCCTCGACTTTGCTCGTCGGCCATCGCTATGGTATCGCCTCGCCAATGCCCATCGTCGCCTTCAATAGCCGATTGCGCGCCGTCATGCCATCGCCGCCGGGCGTCGTGACAGGACGCCCTGAACGCGCGCGGTATCGCCCGGTCGATGCGAAGCGGGCGCCGCAATGAAGACGCGTTACGATGCCTCGATCGTCCTATTGACCGGCGCCGGGATCTCCAAGGAATCGGGCCTGTCGACCTTTCGCGACGCCGACGGAATCTGGGCGACGGTGCGGATCGAAGACGTCGCGACGCCGGAAGCCTTCGCGCGCGATCCAGCGCGCGTGCACGCCTTCTACAACGCACGCCGCCGCGGCCTCCTCGACGCCAAAGTGGCGCCCAACGCCGCGCATTACGCGCTGGCGCGGCTCGAGCGCGAATGGCCGAGTCGCGTCCTGCTGGTGACTCAGAACATCGACGACCTGCACGAGCGCGCCGGATCGCGCAATCTGCGCCACATGCATGGCGAAATGCTCAAAGCGCGCTGCGTGCGCTGCGACGATATCCGCCCCTGGCGCTCGGACCTGTCGCCCGATTTCGTCTGCGCGGCGTGCGGCCAAAGCGCGGGCTTACGCCCGCACGTCGTGTGGTTCGGCGAGATGCCGCTCGGCATGGACGAAATCTACCAGGCGCTCGGCGCCTGCGATCTCTTCGTGTCGATTGGCACCTCGGGCAACGTCTATCCGGCGGCGGGATTCGTCGCCGAGGCGCGCGCCGCCGGTGCGCATACGGTCGAGCTCAACCTCGAGCCGTCGGAGGGCCACTCGATGTTCGAGGAACGGACATATGGGCTGGCGAGCAAGATCGTCCCGGCCTATGTCGCCCGGCTGCTCGATGGGCGCTGAGGCGACACCCGAAACGGCGCTGGCCGCGGCGATCGCCGCCGCTCGCGCCTGCCGGATTTGCGAGGCCAAGTTGCCGTTGGGGCCGCGGCCGGTGCTGATGATTCGCCGCGGCGCACGCATTCTGCTGGTCGGCCAGGCGCCGGGCACGCGGGTACACGAATCGGGCTTGCCTTACACCGACCGCAGCGGCGACCGATTGCGCGACTGGCTGGGCGTCGATCGCGCGACGTTCTACGACAATCCGCGTATCGCCATCCTGCCGATGGGCATGTGCTATCCCGGCCGCGACGCGCGCGGCGGCGATCTGCCGCCGACACCCGAATGCGGCCCGACATGGCATCCGCGCCTTCGCCCCTTGTTGCCCGACATCGGCCTCACTCTGCTGATCGGCCAGTACGCCCAGGCTTACTATCTAGGCCGGCGGCGCAAGGCTTCGCTGACCGCTACGGTCGAAGCGTGGCGCGAATATTTGCCCGAGTTCCTGGCCCTGCCGCATCCCTCGTGGCGCAACACCGCGTGGCTCAGGAAGAATCCGTGGTTCGAGCGCGAAGTGGTTCCGGCGCTGCGCCGCCGGGTCAAGGCGTTGCTGGATGGAGTATGAGGGTCATGGCAGCCGCGTGTACTTGACCGGCAGCAGGTCGGCGACCGAGACGCGGCCGAGCTGGCCGTCGACCGGAATGATCACCTTGCAGTCGCGCGCGAAGTCGTTGAGCAGCTCGCGGCAGATGCCGCACGGCGAGACGACCTGAATCTCGCGATTGGCTTCGCGCGGACGCGGGTGGCGCACCGAGACGATGGCGACGATCTCACGGTCCCCCTCGGCCATCGCCTTGCCGACGGCGATCGCCTCCGCGCACACCGAGGCCCGGCCGACATAGGTGTCGAGATGCACCGCGGTGTAGACGTTGCCGTTCTTGGTGCGCAGCGCCGCGGCGATGTGGTGGCGGTTTTCGATGTAGCGGCGCTCGATGGTATCGCGCGCCGCGCCGATCAGCGCTTCGTCCTCGCGCGTCAGCTTTTCGATCATGGTCGGCATCGCTGGCGGCTCAGTCCTGCTCCTCGGCTTGGGCTTCCAGGGCCTCCATATCGGCGTCCGAGAAGCCGAAATGGTGGCCGATCTCGTGAATCAGGACGTGACGCACCAAATGGGCGAGGTCATCGCCGGTCTCGCACCAATAATCGAGCAGCGGCCGACGGTAGAGAAAGATCATATCGGGTCCGTGCGGCACGTCGTGGACGCTCTTGCGGGTGAGATCGACGCCGCGATAGAGCCCCATGATGTCGAACGGACTCTCGAGCTCCATGTCCTCCTCGGTCTCCTCGTCGGGGAACTCCTCGACGCGGATCACCACGTCGCGAACGTGGCGACGTAGTTCGTCCGGCACGGTGGTCAACGCCGCCGTCGCCAGCCGCTCGAGATCGGCGAGGCTGGGTGGCAGGATTTCGCGCTTGGGTCCGCTCATGGCGCGGGAGCTTACGCCGCCTTGCAATCGGCGAAAAGCCGATACACTCTGCGGCCATCCGAACTCGCAAGCGGGGCCAACGCCAAATGGTCGCCAAATTGTCGGCGCGGGCGCGCAAGGCGGCGCTAAAGAAGCTAGCCGGATGGACGCCGGCCCGCGATCGCGATGCGATCGGGAAAGCGTTTCGCTTCGCCGATTTCGCCGAGGCGTTCGGGTTCATGAGCCGGGTGGCGCTGATCGCCGAGCGGATGAACCATCACCCCGAATGGTTCAACGTCTACAACCAGGTGCGGATCACGCTGACGACGCACGATGCCGGCGGCGTCAGCGCGCGCGACGTCGATCTGGCGCGCGCCATCGACGCGGCGGCCGGTCCGCGGCGCTGACCCGCCGGCGGCGAGACGACCGACTTATTTGGGCTGCAGTCGGATGGCGCCATCGAGGCGCACCACCTCGCCGTTCAGCATCACATTGTCGATCATGTGCATGACAAGCTTGCCGTACTCTTCGGGCGTGCCGAAGCGCGTCGGGTACGGCACCGCGGCGGCGAGGCTGTCCTGCACGGCTTGCGGCATTCCCAGCAGCATCGGCGTGCCGAACAGGCCGGGCGCAATGGCGAGGACGCGAATGCCGAACCGCGCGAATTCGCGCGCCGCCGGCAGCGTCAGCGCGACGACTCCGCCTTTGGAGGCGGCATACGCGGCCTGGCCGATCTGGCCTTCATAGGCGGCGACCGATGCGGTCGAAACGATCACGCCGCGCTCGCCGTCGGCGAGCGGATCGAGCTTCTGCATATCGGCGCCGCAGAGCCGCATCAGGTTGAAGGTGCCGATGAGGTTGATGTTGATCACCCGCGCGAAATCTCCCAGCGGCATCGGCCCGTCCTTGCCGACGATCCGGCCGGCGGTGGCGATTCCGGCGCAATTGACCAGTATGCGCGCTGCGCCATGCTTGGCTCGCGCCCCGGCAACCGCGGCTTCCGCCGAGGCGGCGTCGGCGACGTCGCACATGATCGCGGCGCCGGCGATATCCTTGGCCACCTGCCCGGCGCCATCCATGTTGACGTCGAGCACCGCGACTTTGGCCCCTGCCGCCGCCAATGCTCGCGCCGTCGCGGCGCCCAGGCCCGAACCGCCGCCGGTGACGATCGCCGCGTGCCCCTTGACTTGCATCGCCCATTCTCCGCTCGCTTGGGACAGAGACGGCTCGCCTTGTAGCAGAGGGGTCGGCCGCCTTCCAGCGGTCTTCCCGCGCCGGCGACGGTTCCATTTCACACTGGCGGGGCCGGGGCGCTTGGCGGCGCGCGGGCCAGCCGGCTTTCGCGATGCGCGATGTATACCGTCGCCGCGACGATGACCGCGGCGCCGACCCAGGTCCAGATGTCGGGCGTCTCGCCGAAGGCGAACCAGGCGATGATCGCGACAAACGGTAGGCGCGCGAAATCGAACGACATCACCAGCGACGTGTCGGTCGCAACGAACGCGCGGGTCATCGCTTGATGGCCGAGCGTGGCGAACAGCCCGAGCACGACCAGCCACGGAATCGTCGCCCAAGGCGGCGTCACCCAGACGAACAGCGCGAAGACGAGCGACGGCGGCATGATGTACAGCGTCATGTAGGTGACGATGGCGTTGGGCGGCTCGCTGCGGGTGAGTTGCTTGACGGTGATCGCACTCAGGCCCGCAGTCGCCGCCGAGGCGAGGACCAGCAGCTCGGGCAGACCGATCGCCTGAAATCCGGGCCGCAGCACGATCATCGCCCCGGCGAAGCCGACGATGGTCGCCGTCCAGCGGCGCAACCGGACCGTCTCGCCGAGCACGACGACGGCGCAGATCGTCGCGAAGAGCGGCGCGGTGAACGACAGCGCCGTCGC
>DATFES010000472.1:0-4242 GCA_035250945.1 Alphaproteobacteria bacterium
GCGATCGAACTCCGGAAACCGGGCGTCGCCCTCGAGATCCAGTTCGATCTCGGTCAGCTCGAGGCGGTGGGCGAGCGGCAGCGCCTGCGCGTAAATCTGGGCGCCGCCGATCACCATGGTCTCATCGGCGGCGCCCCATGCGGCGGCGAGCGCCAGCGCCTCGCTGAGCGAACGTGCGACCACGACTCCGTCCGCAGCCCAGGACGGCGCGCGCGTGAGGACGATGTTGCGCCGCTCGGCGAGCGGCCGGCCGATCGATTCGAATGTCTTGCGGCCCATGATGACCGGCTTTCCGAGCGTGAGCCGCTTGAAGCGACTCAGATCGTCGGGCAGCCGCCACGGCAAACGGTTCTGGTTTCCGATGATGCGGTTGCGCGCCAGCGCGGCGACGATCGTGACGCCGAACTTCGATGCCGATGCACTCACACGGCGACCGGTGCGGCGATATGCGGGTGCGGATCGTAACCGACGAGGCGGAAATGCTCGTAGCGAAACGCGAAGATGTCGTCGATCGAGGGATCCAACTCGATGCGCGGCAGCGGGCGCGGCTGGCGCGCAAGCTGCGTCAGGGCCTGCTCCACATGGTTGAGATAAAGATGCGCATCGCCGAAGCTGTGGATGAATTCGCCGGGCTTAAGGCCGGTCACCTGCGCCACCATCATGGTGAGAAGCGCGTAGGAGGCGATATTGAACGGCACGCCGAGGAACGCGTCGGCCGAGCGCTGGTAAAGCTGGCACGACAATCGTCCCTCGGCGACATAGAACTGGAACATGCAGTGGCATGGCGGCAGCTTCATCCGGCCGATATCGGCGACGTTCCATGCGCTGACGATCAACCGCCTGCTGTCGGGGTGCCGACGGATCGTCGAGATGACCTCGGAGATTTGATCGACATGGCCGCCATCTGGAGTCGGCCACGACCGCCATTGATGCCCGTAGATTGGCCCGAGGTCGCCGTCTGCGTCGGCCCATTCGTTCCAGATGTTCACGCCGTTTTGCTGCAGATAGCGCACATTGGTGTCGCCGGCGAGAAACCACAGCAGTTCGTGCACAATCGACTTGACATGCAGCTTCTTCGTAGTCGCTAGCGGAAAGCCCGCCGCCAGATCGAAGCGCATCTGGTGGCCAAAGATGCTCTTGGTTCCGACGCCGGTGCGATCGCGCTTGAGCGCGCCGCGATCGAGTATGAGCTGCAGGAGATCGAGATAGGGGCGCATCGCGGAATACGAGACCTCGAGGGTCGGTTGGCGACTCGACCGGGAAGGCGTCAACTCTAGCCTCCGTCGCGCCTTCCGACCAGATTGCGCGACGCTACCCTGCCCCTTTCCCGAGCCTACTGGAATGCTTATATTTTGTTCGTCGGGTAACCGACTATGGCGATAAAAGCCATGCGCAATAGCCGCTGCGGACCCGGGGGCAGTGCCCGGCGCCTCCACCAAATCCGCGTGCGCCGCAAATCGCGTCGCGCACGCCTATGGGGGCGAACCAGGATCGACGCACGGGGAAAGGCATGGTGTTTGCCCGGCATGGTACCGCCGTCATCGGGCCAAACTAGAGATGCCAACGATAACGTGGCTCTCGCTGCCAAGGCCGCTTAAGGCTTAATCGCCAAGAGCGACCAAACGTAGCGCGGCTCGGGGGGCGCCGGGCAACAGAAGCCCCCCACTTGACGCCCCAGGGGGTCGCGCGTGGGCAAGGACCTGATGCATTACGACAAGATGATGGAGGACGCGCTGCGCGGCGTCGTCCGCAAGGCGCTTGAAAGCGCGGGGCGCCAGGGCCTGCGCGGCGACCACCATTTTTATATCACGTTCCGCACCGATGCCGCCGGCGTCACCATGCCGGACCATCTGCGAGCGAAGCACCCGCAAGAAATGACTGTGGTGCTACAGCACCAGTTCTGGGGTCTCGAAGTGCGGCCGGAGACCTTCGCGGTGACGCTGAGCTTCAATGGCCAACAAGAACGATTGTCGGTCCCCTTCGCCGCGATCAGCGCTTTCGTCGACCCGTCGGTGCAATTCGGGCTGCAATTTCCCGGCGCCCTCGTCGAAGGCGGCGCAAGCGACGCCGCATCGCTCCCGGCCGACGCGCCTACCGCTTCCGCCGCCGAAAAGCCGGGTGACGCGCCCGCCAAAGTCGGCGATGCGCGCGTCGTGGCGCTCGACGCCTTCCGCAAGAAATAGTTACCGGCTAGAACTGCCGCGTGCGACGCCGGCCCGCGAGGCGGCCGGCCTGACGGAAATCAACCAATGGCCGAATTCACCTATCGCGAACCATTTGAGCTCGGCGACGACGCCACGCAGTACCGCAAGCTCACCGCCGATTTCGTGGCGAGCGCGAAGTTCGACGGCAGGGAGATCCTTCGCGTCGCGCCCGAGGCGCTGACGCTTCTGGCGTCGGAGGCGTTTCGCGACATCTCGCATTTGCTGCGGCCGGGCCACCTCAAGCAGATGCGCCGCATCCTCGATGATCCCGAGGCGTCGGCGAACGACAAGTTCGTCGTCTACGACCTGCTCAAGAACGCCTGCATCGCCGCCGGCGGCGTGCTGCCGATGTGTCAGGACACCGGCACGGCGATCGTCATGGGCAAGAAAGGCGAACAAGTGTGGACCGGCGCCAATGACGCCGAAGCGCTCGCCAGGGGCGTGCACAAGACGTTCACCGAGCGCAACTTGCGTTACAGCCAGGTGGCCCCGCTGACGATGTTCGACGAGGTCAATAGCGGCGACAATCTGCCGGCGCAGATCGACCTCTACTCGACGGACGGCGACACCTACGAATTCCTGTTCGTCGCCAAGGGCGGCGGCTCGGCCAACAAGACGTTTCTTTACCAGGAATCGCCGTCGCGCCTGCACCGCGAGGGGCTATTGAAGTGGCTCGACGAGAAGATCAAGACGCTCGGCACCGCCGCGTGCCCGCCTTACCACCTGGCGATCGTCGTCGGCGGCACGTCGGCCGAGTTCAATTTGAAGACATTGAAGCTCGCCACTTGCCGCTATCTCGACAACCTACCGGCGTCGGGAAACAAGTTCGGCCAGGGATTTCGCGACGTCGAGATGGAGGAGAAAGTCCATAAACTTACGCAATTAAACGGCATCGGCGCGCAATTCGGCGGCAAGTACTTCTGCCACGACGTACGGGTGATCCGGCTGCCGCGCCACGGCGCGAGCCTGCCGATTTCGATCGGCGTTTCGTGCGCCGCCGACCGCCAAGCGCTCGGCCGCATCACCCGGGACGGCGTGTTCCTCGAGCAGCTCGAAACCAACCCCGCGCAGTACCTGCCCGAAATCGACGTCGCCAAGCTGGGCGGTCCGGAGATTCGGATCGACCTCGATCGGCCGATGGATGAGATCCGCAAGACCCTGTCGCAGCACAAGGTGACGACGCGGATCTCGCTCAGCGGGCCATTGATCGTCGCCCGCGATCTGGCGCACGCCAAACTTCGCACGCTGCTCGAATCCGGCACGGCGCTGCCGCCGTATTTCAAGGATCACCCAATCTACTACGCCGGACCGGCGAAGCGCCCCGAGGGCTACGCCTCAGGCGCCTTCGGGCCGACGACGGCGGGCCGCATGGACGGGTTCATCGAACAGTTCATGGCCGCCGGCGGCAGCTACGTGACGCTCGCGAAGGGCAACCGGTCGAAGGCGGTCACCGACGCCTGCAAGAGGTACGGCGGCTTCTATCTGTGTTCGATCGGCGGCGAGGGGGCAAAACTTGCCCAGGACTGCATCAAGAAGATCGAATGCCTGGCGTACCCCGAGCTCGGCATGGAGGCGATCTGGCGCATCGAGGTCGAGGATTTTCCCGCCTTCATCGTCGTCGACGACAAGGGCAACGATTTCTTCGCCAAGTGGACGGGCTGAGGCGCCGCGGCGCGGCAATGCCGCGGGGCGCATCCGACGCTTGGGCACGGAGCATATTCCTCGGAGATCGCCGTTGACCCTCGATTCCGGCTTCGTCGAGCACATCATCGACCTCATGCACGACCTCGGCGGCGTTTCGGCCCGCCGCATGTTCGGCGGCTATGGGCTGTACCGACGCGGCGTCATGTTCGCGCTCGTCTTCGACGACGTGCTCTATCTCAAGGTCGATCAAATCAACCGGCCCGACTTCATCGCGGCGGGCATGGAGCCGTTCACCTACGAGCACACCAGCGGCAAACCGGTCGAGATGCCGTATTGGCAGGCGCCCGCAGATTTGTTCGATGACGCGGCGGCGATGGTCGAGTGGGCGGACCAG
>DATFES010000485.1:0-3462 GCA_035250945.1 Alphaproteobacteria bacterium
CATCTTCACCAATTCCGCCGCCTCGAGGACGGTCAGACCCGACAGATCGTCGGCGATTCTTGCAAGATCGGCCATTTTCATTCGCTCCTTGGCTTGAACATTCTGGGTTGGGATGCCGGCACGCTACGTCGCTCCGCCCGCCTTCTTGACGTGAGCGTCGATGACGCGCGCTAGCTGGCTCGCCGGGGCGTTGATCATCGTGGCAAGCTTCGTCGCCGGGGCGGCGATAAGGCCAAGCAACTTCGCCCGCATCTCCGAGAGCGAGGGCAATGTCGCAAGCGCCTTGACGTTGGCCACGTCGAGCGATCGCTCGCCGAGGCCGCCGCCGACGATGGTCAGCTTCTCGTTGCGGTTCGCGAACTCGACCGCCACCTTCGCCGCCGCGACAGGGTCGCGGCTGAAGGCGATTGCGGTCGGGCCCTTGAACATGCTCGAGAGGTAGTGGAAGCGCGTACCTTCCAGCGCGCGACGCGTGAGCCGATTCTTCGCGACTTTGAAGCCGGCGCCCGCCGCCCTCATCTGCCGACGCAAGTCGGTGACTTCGGAAACCGTCAGGCCCGATTGCTGGGTGATGACAACCAGCTCGGCGTCCTTGAAGGTCTTGCTCAGCGAGGCGATCAGCTTTTCTTTCTGCGATCGGTCCACGGATCGTCTCCGGTGTTGAGCCCGTCGGCGCCCCGCTCCCTTGCGCGAGCGATACGCCGCCGGACCAGTTGCATTCGGCTCCGCCGACCACAGCGGGACGGACGAGAGCCACCTCGACCTGTCCCAGAAGTTCAAGCCTTTGGCCGGACGTTCCGCCCCCGAGACGGGATTGGATCGTCCGAACTTCGGTCGACCTCTGTCTATGCAGGCCGCCACCCAAGAACGGGGCGGACTTTTAAGCCGTGTGCTCGCATCTCGCGACGCTCGCACGCGGCGCCTGCAGTCTCGGACAGGAGGGAAGCGGTTGCTCCTCGCGGAACCGCCGCTTCCTTTTTCGGACCGTCGGCGCAGCGCGAGCCGCGCTCCGCCGCCGATCCATCGCCACCGTCGACCCAAGCTCCCGAGCAGGGGAGCCGGCGCGACGGAATTCCATTACGCGGCGGCCTGGCTTGCGCCCCCGCCGTAGCTCGTCACGTCGATCTTGACCCCCGGCCCCATGGTCGAGGACAGCGTGACCTTCTTGATATAGGTGCCCTTGACGCCGGTCGGGCGCGCCCGTTGGATGGCGTCGAGAAAAGCGGCGACGTTCGCCGCCAATTGTTCCTCGCCGAAGCTTGCCTTGCCGACCCCGGCGTTGACGTTGCCGGTCTTGTCGGCGCGGAACTGGATCTGACCGGATTTGGCGTCCTTGACGGCCTGGGCGACGTTTGGCGTCACCGTGCCGAGCTTCGGGTTCGGCATCAGGCCACGCGGCCCCAAGACTTTGCCCAGCTTGCCGACGACGCCCATCATGTCGGGCGCGGCGATCACGCGATCGAAATCGATCTGCCCCGCCGTTACCTTCTCGGCAAGGTCCTCGGCGCCGACGAGATCGGCGCCGGCCGCCTGCGCTTCCTTCGCCCGTTCGCCCTTGGCGAATACCGCAACGCGCACTTTCTTGCCCGTGCCGTGCGGTAACGTCACCACGCCGCGCACCGCCTGGTCGGCATGACGCGTGTCGACGCCGAGCGTCAGCGCCAGCTCGATCGTCTCGTCGAACTTGGCCTTGGCCCGACTCTTCACCATCTTGACCGCCTCGGCGGTCGAATAACTCTTGTTGCGGTCGACGCCTTCGTAAGCGCTGACGATCCGCTTGCCGGTGCGCGCCATGGATTTACTCCACCACTTCGAGGCCCATCGACCGCGCCGAACCGGCCACCATCCGGCACGCCGCGTCGAGGTCGTTGGCATTGAGGTCGACCATTTTCTTTTCCGCGATGTCGCGGATCTGCCGCCCGGTGATCTTGCCCGCCGAATCACGGCCGGGCGTCTTCGAGCCGCTCTCGAGGCTGATTGCCTTCTTGAGCAGCCATGACACCGGCGGCTGCCGCATCTCGAAAGTGAAAGTGCGGTCGCCGTAGGCGGTGATCGTCACCGGGATCGGCATACCCGGCTCGAGTTTCTGCGTGCGCGCATTGAACTGCTTGCAGAACTCCATGATGTTCAAGCCGCGCTGACCGAGCGCCGGCCCGATCGGCGGCGAGGGATTCGCCTGCCCGGCCGGGACTTGCAATTTGATGAATCCGACAACTTTCTTTGCCATCGTTCCTTCCTCTCGGCTCCCGGTCCGCGCCGCTTATATGGGCCCGGCCCGGTGATATCGCCATCTTCCCTCCAACTTGCTCGCATCCCCGACGGGAAGCATATCGGGACGAGCCGTCGAACCTCTCGCGTCACAGGAGCGGCTACAATTTCTCCACCTGCGAATATTCAAGCTCGACTGGCGTCGCGCGTCCGAATATCGATACCGACACCTTGAGACGTCCACGTTCCTCGTCGACATCCTCGACCAGACCGTTGAACGAGGTGAAAGGCCCGTCCGAAACCTTGACCTGCTCGCCGACTTCGAACGTCACCGACGGTTTCGGCCGGTCAATACCTTCCTTGATTTGCCGCAGCAGCCGGTCGGCCTCTTTCTCGCTGATCGGCGTCGGTCGGCCGCGTCCGCCGAGGAATCCGGTTACTTTCGGCGTGTTCTTGACCAGGTGCCACGACTCGTCGGTCATATCCATCTTCACCAACACGTAGCCGGGGAAGAATTTGCGTTCGGCGTTGACCTTCTTGTTGCCCTTGCGCACCTCGACGACGTTGTCGATCGGCACCAGAACTTCTTGAATCAGGTGATCCATCCCGTTCTGGCGCGCCTGCTCCTTGATCGAGCCCGCCACCTTCTTTTCGAAGCCGGAATATACGTGCAGCACATACCACTGCGCGGTCATCGCGGATCAGGCTCCCAAACCAAGTATCTGCCGCACGCCGAACGACAGGATCTGATCGACCACGAAGAAAAAGAGCGCGGCGAGGATCGACATCGCGAAGACCATCGCGGTGGTGATCAGCGTCTCCTTGCGTGTGGGCCAAGTGATCTTGGCCATCTCTTGTCGCACCTGGCGGATGAACTCGCCGGGGCTGGTGCGCTTAGTCGTGCCGTTAGCGTCCATATCTACCCGTTCATTTCGCGTCGATCGATTTTCCCTGCGCCGGGAGTCTGCCTGCCGATTAGCCGCCAAGCATCGGCCGCTTGCCTCGCGAGTTGGCAGGAGTGGAGGGGCTCGAACCCCCAACCCCCGGTTTTGGAGACCGGTGCTCTACCAATTGAGCTACACTCCTAATCCCGGTGTTCCGTGTTCCCGGCGCCTACTCGATGATCTTGGCGACGACGCCGGCGCCGACGGTGCGGCCGCCCTCGCGGATGGCGAAGCGCAGGCCCTCGTCCATGGCGATCGGCGCGATCAGGTGCACCTCCATGGCGATGTTGTCGCCCGGCATCACCATCTC
>DATFES010000492.1:0-10025 GCA_035250945.1 Alphaproteobacteria bacterium
TCGACTGGCTGCACCTGCCCCACTCGGTGACGCGCTCGGCCTATGGCACGATCGCCATTCCGATCGCGGTGATCAAGAACGGTACGGGGCCGACGGTCTTCCTGATGGCGGGGAACCACGGCGACGAGTACGAAGGTCAGATCGCGCTGTGCAAGCTTATTCGTACTCTCGAGACTGGCGACGTGCAGGGTCGCGTGATCGTCATGCCGGCGGCGAACCTGCCGGCGGCGATGGACGGCGCGCGGGTGTCGCCGATCGACCAGGGAAACCTGAACCGCGCCTTTCCTGGCGACCCCGACGGCACGCCGACCTTCGCCATCGCGCACTACATCGAGAATTTCATCTACCCGATGGCGCAATTCCATCACGACCTGCATTCCGGCGGCTCGTCGCTCGAATATCTGCCGTTCTGCTCGATGCGCGCGAGCAACGACCGCGCTCTCGACGCCCGGGCGCTGGCCGCGCTGAAGGCGTTCGGCGCGCCGCTCGGCCTCGTATGGGCCTTCTCGCCCGAGCCCCGAATTTCGGCCGTCGCGGCGATCCGCAAGGGCGTCGTGGCGCTGGGCGGCGAGTTCGGCGGCAGCGGGCGCGTCTCGGTCTCGGGCGTGGCGATCGTCGAGCGCGGCGTGCGTAACCTGCTCGCGCATGCCGGCGTGATCGCGCCTGAAAAAGCTTCGCCGCCGCCGACGCCGACGCCGACGCGGATCATCGAGGTGAAAAATCGCGATTACTACGTGTATGCGCCCGAGCCCGGCCTGTTCGAGCCCTTCGTCGAGCTGGGCGACCAAGTCGCGTCCGGCCAGCCGTGCGGACAAGTCCATTTCGTCGACAATCCGGCGCGGCCGGCGGTACCATGTCAATTTCGTACCGCCGGCATGGTGGTGTGCAAGCGCCATTTCGGCCGCGTCGAGCGCGGCGACTGCGTGGCGCATCTGGCGACGGATTACGCCGATGAGTCGGCCCGCCACATTTAGAACCGCATGCGTACCTGGACGCCCAGGATGTGGATGATCGATTCGTAGGTGCCGGTTAGTCGGTCCCCGGTCGCCGATGCTTCGTTGATCGAGGCGTCGCGAACAAAGTTCACCGCATACGCGGCGTCGAGTTGCAGCCAGTCGTTCCATTTGTATCCGGCGCCGATCGACAGCCAGTAGCGATCCTCGTCGGGGATGCGCGCGGTGCGAAATTCGTCCCTGACCGGCGTTTGATCGTATGCGGCGCCAGCGCGCAGACTCCAGCGGTCATCCACCTTGTATGCCGCACCAACCGCCAAGAAGAACGTGCTGTCCCAGTCCTGGGGTTGATTGCGAACAATCGTGCCATCGTCGCGTACGATCGTAAGCCGATCGAAGCGACTCCAACGCGTCCATTGGATATCCGCCATTAAAGCGAACTGTGGCGAGAGATCGTGATAGACCCCGAAGGTGACGACCTCGGGCAGGTTCGTCGATGCACTGCCGTTGCTGTCGCGGAAGGCGGGCAATCCCGCGAGCGGGGCGGGCATCGTAAAATCGATGTCGCCTTCGAGCGTCTGTTCGATCTTCGAGCGATAGGTCAGTCCGATACGCGTATCTTTCCGCGGCTCGAGCAGGACACCCAGGTTGAAACCGTAACCGATGTCGTCGCCGTCGACTTCGAAGCGCCCGTCAGATAGAGGCGCGCCAGCGATGGTTGTGCTGTTGATCGCATTGGCAAGTCTCGCCTCAGCGTACTGAAGCACTACACCCCCGCCAAGCGATAGCCAGCGGGTCATTCTGTACGCAATATTGGGATTGAAGTTGATCGTTTTGAGGCGCGAACTGAGGGCATGGTAGCGTCCAACCCAATCGTCATCGTAATCGTTACCGAGCCCAAAGGGCGAGGTTATGGCGACACCGAATTTGAGATCCGGCGTCGCGTCATAAAAAAGGTAGGCCGCGGGAACGAGATGCGTGGTTCCGGCATCGCCTTCTTGCCCGCCGGAGATCGGCGCGCCCGCGCTGGTGCGAGCGCCGCCAGCGAATTCGATCGAAGAGTTGATGGCGGTGGTGACAACTGCCGCCTGGTGCCCCGACAAACGGGTCATGCCGGCTGGGTTATTGAAGATCGTGGTGATGTCCTCGGCGGCGGCGGCTGCCCCTGCAAACGAAGTTCCAAGTCCGCTAGCGCTATTCTGGCGCACTTGAAACCCGGAAGCGTTCGCCTCGCCGCCGAGTCCCCCTATCGAACCAACAATCGCAGCCGCCATAACGCGTCGGCAATTCCGCATTGGTTTCCCCCGCTTCTCTATCCGCCGCCCGTCACCGCCGGTGCCCTGAGATCCGCGGCGAATGGCGCGAACGACATGGTTTGAGTGCCGCGGGGCAATCCAAAGGCGACCGCATTGCCGATTACCACCGGGCGGAGAGAGCCCTCGGCTTCATCGCACTAAGCGCCTGAACGAGCATTAACGAGCGACAGCGCCAATGCCGGTAGATACGTCACCATCAGTACCACTGCGCCGATCGCGATCGCGAAGGGCAAGACATCGCGACAGACAGCGAGCGGCGGGCGATTGAAGCGGTACGCCGCAAGAAACAGATTCATACCCACCGGCGGCGTGAGGTAGCCAAGCTCGAGATTGAGCAGAAAGATCATGGCCAGATGCAACGGTTCGACTTCGAAGGTGCGGCTTACCGGCAGAATGAGCGGTACTACGACGGCGATGGCAGAGAAGATGTCCATGACGCAACCGACTAAGAGCAGCAGCAAGTTCAACGCCAACAGGAATGCGGCGCGGGATACGAGGTGTGACTGCGTCCATTCCGCAAGGCGCGTCGGAACATCGGCGTCGACCAAATAGTTGGTCAGGCCCATCGCCACCGCGAGGATCATGAAAACTCCGCCGACCAGCGTCTGAGCGCGCAGGAAGAGCGCCGGCGCATGGCGACGCAAATCAAGTTGGCGATGGACGAACGCCTCGATGAACGCGGCATGGAGCAATGCCACGGCAGCCGTTTCGAGCAAGGTAAGGACGCCGCCAAATAACCCACCGAGGACGACTACCGGGAGTACAACCTCCCATTTGGCGGCATTGAGCGCACTCAGCGCTTCGCGGGCGTCGAAACGGGGTGGCGACTGGCCAATACGCATCCCTTCCCGCACGCCGAGGGCTGCGACCGCACCCACCAGCAGCAGCCCGGG
This sequence comes from Alphaproteobacteria bacterium, assembly GCA_035250945.1. Lineage (GTDB taxonomy): Bacteria > Pseudomonadota > Alphaproteobacteria > CACIAM-22H2 > CACIAM-22H2 > DATFES01. The sequence goes on from DATFES010000492.1 coordinate 3,163, forward strand.
GATCAACCCGGCGACGAACACGTCGAGAATCGATACGTTCGCAACGACGCCGAAAATGATCGGCGGCAAGCTTGGCGGAAACAACAATCCGATTGAACCAGCCGACGTAACCAGTCCGATCGCGAAACGCTCTGAATATCCACTGTCGCGCAAAACCGGCACGAGCAGTCCGCCAAGCGCGAGAATGGTCACTCCGGTTGCGCCGGTGAACGTCGTGAAGAAAGCGCAGACGAGCGTCGCAACAATCGGAAGTCCGCCAGGTAGCCACCCAAACAGAGCACGAAACAGCCGAACGAGGCGGCGGCTAGCTCCGCCCTCGGCCAGAATGAACCCGGTAAGCGTAAACATGGCCAGCGTCGGGATCGCGGGCGATCCAATCAGTCGGTACGATTCGACCGCAATCGCCGCAGCCGGCACGCCGTCGGCGAAGAATAGCAGGAGGGCGAGACCGCCGATCACGACAAAGATCGGAGCACCGAAAGCGGCCGCCGCCAATAACCCCACGATCGCCGGGCCGACAAGGCTGCGCGCGATATCTGGCAGGCCAACGGACAGCACCACGATCGCAGCGACGGCGGCCGCGGCCATCGCGCGCGCGGCTGGCGGACCGGCTTCTGCAAAGAGTCTCCAAGCGATCGCCAACAGCGCCGCCGGCATAATGACGAGCGTGGTCCATGCGGGGATCCAGCCTTGGATGAGCAGGATCGAGTCGCGCTCGCTGTCGACGAACCGAATGGCGCCCCAGGCAAGACCAAGTGCGACCGAGGCTGAGATCGCGGCGACGACGACCCGCGCCGCGTGGGCGAAACGAGTATCGGAGAGCCACCGGCTCGAGGCGACCGCCAGATGGCGGCGTTCGCGTGCCGCAAGTGCCGCGCCAAGAAAGCCGATCCATAGCGTGAGATGCTGGACGATCGCCGAACTGCCCGGAATGCCGGTTTTCAGGCTCCATCGCAGCGCCGCTTCGGTGAGTGGCACCAGTGCGGCCAGCATGAGTGCCGATATTCCGAGCCATTCTTCGAGGCTGCGTCGTGACGTCGCCCAGCCCGCGGCGTGGATCGATGTCGCCATGTCATGACCCTTTCGGTTTGCTCTTTGCGCGATGCTCGGCGAGCAGACGCTCGACCTCCGCGACCGCAGCAGGCGGGATTGCCTTGCCGACGATCCGCGGATAGGCGGCGCGCACTTGCGTACGCCACACCGCCAGCGTCTCGGGCGGAACTTTGTGGACCGATAGGCCATGCTTCTGCATGACCCTCACGGCCTCATCGCCAAGCGGTCGCACCCTCCGGCGGAGTTCTACGCCGGCGTCCTGCGCTGCTTTGAGCATCCGTGGTTTCGCCGCCTCGGGCAGCGTCCGCCACTTGTCGACCGTGATGACGTTGCAACCGACAAGCGGTGCCCATTTCATGTCAGTCATGTGTGGCGCGAGCGCGAACCACTGAAATGATAATGCCGCGATGCTTGGCGCCGCGAAGGCATTGACTAGACCCGATTGCAGTGCCGTGTGCATCTCGGTCGCGGCAAGCGGCACCGGCTGGAACCCGGCGTCCTTCAGCGCCTCCACGTAGGCGCTGCCCGCCTCCCACCAGAACAGGCGCTGCGCCCGCAGATCGTCGGGATGGACGATGGGCTTCTGAGCGAAGAAGTAGAGCCAGCCCGCGTCGCCCCAGTTCAGGACTTTGAGTCCGCGCCGTTCGAGCGCCGCTTCGATCGATGGTCGCACGCCGTCGAGAACGTAATCGAGTTCCTCGACCGATTCGAACATAAGCGGCAAGTAGAGGGCTCGCACTTCCGGCACGACGTCTGCCAGGCCGGCCACCGAAATGCTCGCGGCATGAAGTTGGCCGACGCGCAACTTGCGTACGATATCGTTCTCATCGCCGGCGGCTCCGCCGGGATAGATCTTCAATTCAATCGCGCCGTTCGAGATTCTTCGCCACTCCATGCCCATGTCGCGAACGATGTCGTGCCACGGCGAGTTGAGTGGCGCGATCGTGCCAAGCTTGATCGTTTCAGCGTATGCGCTCGTCGCCAGCACCAGGGCGATATAACCGACGGCAAAGCGCGCCAAATTGCCGAGCATCGGATTCTCCTTCATTCGAAATCGATAAAGAGGCTGGCGATCCGCGCCTGCAAGGCTGTGGCCCGACGAAGCGCAATGGCGTTGGCCAGGCGGTGTTCTGGAGCGGCGCGAATATCGACCGTGCGCGCCATCTCGAGCAGCGCCTCAAACTCGGCACGATTCTGCTCGCGCACGACGACGGACTCAGCTAGCGCGACGTGCGGTCCGGCCTTTCGGCCCTTCGAAAGCTCGACCGCACGCCGATAGTGAGCGCGCGCGGCCGCGAGGTCCCCGCCGGGTCGGGACGCCTCCACCGTGATGAAAAACTCGTCAGCCGCTCCGGCATCAAAGCCTGGGTCAAGTTGGAGGACGCGAGCCACCAAGGCGATTGCGTACGGCAGCTCGGCGACGAGTTCGAGATCGATCGGTCCGGCCCCGATCGCGGCGGCCCATGCCGCACCAGCCCAATAAAGCAACGGCGCATCGGCGGTGGTTGTGGCTGCAATGGCAGTTCGCGGGTCGCGGCGAAACCGCGCGACGAACCCCGGATGTCGCTTTTCGACTCCCCGCAGCGCATAGTCGCGCCCGCGAAGATATAGGCGTCGTGCGCGGTCAAGCGCGGCACGGGCGTTCGCCGGATCTGTTGCATCGATCCTATCGGCTTCGAGCTGAAGCAGGAAAGCATAGCCCGTGAAACCTTGCGCCGACGCTTGCAACAACCCGAGATTCTGGGGCGATACCGAAAGCATTGACTCGAAGGTCTTCAGCCCGAATGGCAGCGCTTCGCGTATCAGATCCGGATCCTCGTCGGCAGCGAACGCACCGCCGGCGCCGCCGCCGACCATCGAATTTCCAATAGCGTCGACGGCCATTTTCTCGACTGAGCATCCGCCGAGCGCCGCAAGCAGCACAACGAGCGATAGACGTACGCTGCGTTTCATGATTGGCTTCTCCTTGATCGGCATCGCATGCCTTCAGCACGCAGGGTGTTCGCAGGCTTTGGCAGGTCGAATGCGACTGCGCTGCCACGCCGACAACCAGGAAATGCGTCCGCTTTGGATTACCGACAGCTCGTAAGGCGGGCGTGAGCCCGCGCGCGCATTAGCAGGTCCATCAAGTTCGAATTTCCGATTCCGTACCGCAATGGCCGACACGCTCCGCTCGCGGCGTTCACCATCATTGATGGCAATGGTTCTCCGCGCGGCAATCCACCGAAGGAGGAGCTAGTTCTAAACCCTTGGTGTCGTGACGAATTTGGTTGCGTAGCGCGCACCTGCACCGAGTACGATCTGCCGTCGGCCGCACACCCTTGACAATCGGGAAAATTTTCGGCAGATTATGAACAAATGTTCATTCATTAACCGGAACGACTTTGCATGCGTGACGGCACCGAAACGAAAGAACGGATCGAGCGCGCCGCGATCAGAATGTTCGTCAAGCATGGCGTCAACGGCGCGTCAATTCGCGAAATCGCGCGCGAAGCCGGCGTGTCCCAAGGCGCGATGTACAATCATTACACCAGCAAGGAGGACCTTGCCTGGGCGTTATTTTCCCGTAGTTGGAGCGATATCGCCGTCGAGATGCGGCAGCGTATGCATGGCGAGCCGACGTTGCTGGCCAAGCTTCGTGCGCTCACGAACTGCGTTTTCAGGCGTTTTGAAGAGGATTGGGAGCTTGTGACCTATGTCTACTTTTCACGTCATGAGAATATTCGCCGGGTGACGGCGAGTCTTCCCAATCCGCATTTGGTCGTTCGCCTCGCCATCGTGGACGGCATGGCGCGCGGCGAGATTCCCCGCCAGAACGCCGAGGTGGCGACTGCTATGGTGATGGGAATACTGATCCAGATTATCGACACCAAGGCGCTCGGCCGCATCAAGCCTGACTTGACCAAACTCGCCGATTCGGTCGCGGAGGCATGTTTTCGCGCCCTAATGGGCTAATTCGCTGCGTCGACAATGAACGAACGTCCGTTCAGCAGGTGGGAGGGCAACGAACGACGTTCTAGGTTGTGAAAGACAATTAAAGACAGAGAACGAGGGGGTCCCATCATGTCACACACAGAAAATTCGCGTGTTCCGCCGGGCGCAAGTCGCCCAAGTCACTGTCGTCTTGCGTCGACGAGGGAGGGCCGTTTCGTGCTGTTCTGACAGAAATGAAAAGCTGGTCTCTACGCAGCAGATCTGAGTTGGGGCAGGTTTCCTGACGGAGCAGACGGAGCTTTCACCATGTTAGCAACCATACACCATTTACGAGAGATCGCACGACGTTGCATGCTCGGCCAACCATTGACCGAAGATCAGTTGCGCTGGTTGGGTACGTCATTGCAGCAGTTCCTGACACATCGCGCTCCTTCCGTGGACGACGCGTTTGGGCTGCGAAATCCGCGCGGCGGCGTCCCCTGGTGGCTTGAGGAAGCAATGCGCGTACGAGACGCAGCGTTGCGGGAACTAAGCTGCCTCTATTGTACAGCGATGACGATTTCGGCCCGAGCCAACCACGTTCGCACCCTGGCGACCCGTTACGCCGCCTCAGCTTGGCGATTCGACCGCGACCGTGATCAGATGCCACCGCACTATTCGGGCACGCCAATGGAGATGCTGTGGCGTGCATTCAAGTCTGGCGCGCCAATGCCGATCGGCGAGCGCCAATTGCGTAATATCCTCGCGCGCTGACCGGCAGCTCCCGGCAACCTCGTCGGTGTCGACGCAAGCCAAGGAGAAGCGAACAAATGATGATATTCGACCAATTCAAACGATCGACCGCGCGACGCGAGCCGCCGGCCGGTCTTGCGCCGGCGATCGAGGCCTTGTGGTGGGACGCCAAGGGGGATTGGACGAAGGCGCATGACTGCGCGCAGGCGCAGGAGAACAAGCAAGGCGCCTGGGTTCATGCCTACTTGCATCGCAAGGAAGGCGATCTCGCCAATGCGGGGTATTGGTATCGCCAGGCCGGCAAACCCGCCGCCACGGGCCCGTTCGAAATCGAGTGGAAAGCGATCGTCCGCGCGCTTATCGCCCACAGCTAACTGCGGCGATGTAGTCTATGGTTAGACGCCGACGCGCCGCCGGCGGCGCGCCTTCGCTCCGCCGAGCAGTCCGTGCGCGCGATGCCAATCCTCCAGCGATTGCGCCGGATATTCGGCGATCCGTGCGTCGCGCTTGCCGGCGTCCAGACGCACCCAGTTGGCCTTCGAGCCGAGCATCATGTGGACCTGCATCGGCGGCACGGGCAATTCCGTGTCGATGGCGCTGGCGAAAGGATGGACCAGCTCCGGCCAACGTGGATCCCAGACCCACAGCGCCGATCCGCAACGTTTGCAAAACCGGCGTTCGGCCGGGCTCCGTTCGCCGTCGATTCTGGCGCGAAACTTTGCGATGTTGGCTTTGCCGCGCACTTTGAAGCTGGCCGCCGTGCCGCCGAGATTGATGGCATAGCCGCCGCCGCCTGCAGTCTTCCGGCAGATCGAGCAATAACAGCGGAGATACGGAACCGGGGCGTAGGCGTCGAGCGAAAACCGCACCGCGCCGCACTGGCACGAGCCCTCGAGATGCATGCTTTCCTCCCGCCGCGCAATAAGCGCGGAGCTTGCAACCATCGCGCCGCGGATGCAACGCCTCCGGCCAGAGGCGCGGGCCCGATCGTCAGGAATTGCACGGGTCGGTGACGATCAACGGGCAAATCCGGTGTGCCGCGGCGGCACGTTGACGATACTCACGGCAGTCGGGGGCGGATCGCGCACCCCGGAAGCAGCGCTTCAGGCGACCGGGCTTACTGGGTGCGCGACGTTCCGCCGGCATGAAGCGGTCGCCGCCTCTCAGCGTTATCCGCCAGCAACTGCGATTTGATCTGACATTATGCCCTCCCCGCCGCCGGCAAAACAAATCGCGCGCAACACGTAATGCGCTCGGAGATTGTATCGCGATACCACATCCCATACGTGTGCTTGATCTGCGAGCCAATCTTCCGTCATCGGACAAACCTGCCGCAACCTTTCGGCGTTTCACACGAAGGATCGATAATCCGCGCACCTCAACACCTCGAGTTGCAACCTGTAGACTAATCCGTCCGCTGATTATTGTGGTTGTAATTATTAGCTGGACTCGAAGAAAGGTTGTGGTGCATATACATGCTAAACAACCGCCGGAAAAACTAGGGGGACCGCCATGGTTGCGAGCGCGGTCGCGACGGTCCTGGTTCTGGTCGTCGCGGCATTGGGCGCGATGATTCTGTACCGCGCACTGGTTTCGGGCCGCGTCTTCGATCTGCTTGCCGACCGGCCCGGCGGAGCCGCCGATCCCGAACGGATCCAGATGGTCGCGTTCGCGCTGGCGAGCGCCGCCGCGTACGGAGCGATCGGCATTCGCAAACTGCCCGAAATCGCCGCCGCCCCTGCGCTGCCCGACGTCCCGGAGTGGCTGCTGGCCGTCGCCGGGGCAAGCCAGCTTCTCTATCTCGCCGGCAAGGTCGGCAGACGGCGATAAGGCTCTCCGACCGCCGATCAGGAGGAATGCGATGCTCGACTTTGTCATCAAAGCGTTCGCGATCGTTTTCTCGCTCGCCTTTCTCGTCATTCCGCTTCTGCTCGCCGTTTCGGTATTACGCACGGGGTTCGACGTTAGCGGGCTCATCCGCGAGCCCGACCAGAATGGCAAGGCGAGCATTTCGCGATTTCAGTTGTTCCTGTTCAGTTACGTGATCGCCGGCCTGTATCTCGTGCTATCGCTCGAGGCTGGCCAATTCGTCGAAATCCCGGACGGCGTCCTGGCGTTGCTCGGGATAAGCGGCGGCAGTTTCG
>DATFES010000198.1:0-4348 GCA_035250945.1 Alphaproteobacteria bacterium
TGTGGCAGCGTTCGACGTGGCGCTTCAGCCGAGTGTGGTGCCCTATGCTTCGCCCCTTAAGATATTCGAATACATGGCGCTGGGCCTGCCGATCGTCGCTCCCGACGCGCCCAACGTGCGTGAAATACTGCGCGACGGGGAGACGGCGCTGCTGACCGAGCCCGATCACCCGCAGGAACTCGCGGCGGCGATCGAGCGGTTGGCCGGGGATGTGGAGTTGCGCAAACGACTGGCCGGCAACGCGCGGCAAACGCTCCTCGACCGAAGCTTCACGTGGCGCGCCAATGCCGAACGCGTCGTTGCGCTCGCCGCTGCGCTCGCCGAAAAACGCTGCTGCTCGCGGCGGGCCCCGGGCGATCCGCAATCGAGCATCCCGCGCACGGGCGAGCCGATATGAAGACATGGCTGGTCACCGGGGGCTGCGGTTTCATCGGCTCCCATCTCGCCGATGCGTTGGTCGCGCGCGGCGACCGGGTGCGCATCATCGATGATCTCTCGACCGGCGATCGTCGCAACGCCCCGCGCCAGGCCGAAGTCGTCGTCGCCGACGTGGCGCGGCAGGATCGCTTGGTCGAGGCGATGGCGGGTGTCGATGGATGCTTCCACTTGGCGGCTGTCGCATCCGTCGAGCGCGCGAACGGCGACTGGGTCGGCACGCATCGGACGAACCTCACCGGCGCCATCGCCGTCTTCGATGCGGCGCGCCGCGCCTCCTCGGCTCGGCCGCTGCCGGTCGTGTACGCCTCATCGGCGGCGGTTTACGGCGCCTGCACCGACGTGCCGCTTTCGGAATCGGCACCGACGCGACCAGTTTCGGCCTACGGCGCCGACAAGATCGGCTGCGAGATGCATGCCGGCGCGGGATGGATCGTCCACCGCGTGCCATCGGTGGGCTTGCGCTTCTTCAATGTCTATGGGCCGCGGCAGGATCCGTCGTCGCCCTATTCGGGCGTCATCGCGGTATTCTCCGATCGCCTGGCGCGGCGCCAGCCGATCCTCATTCACGGCGATGGCCAGCAGTCGCGCGATTTCATTTTTGTCGACGACGTCGTGCGGTTCCTATTGGCGGCCATGGAGCGAAGTGCGGCGGGGGCGCAGGTCTTCAACGTTTGCACCGGCCACGGCACGACGATCGTCGAACTCGCCGCAACGATGAGCGCGCTGGCGGGCGCCCCGCTCGAATTCGTGCATGCGTCACCTCGCGCCGGCGACGTGCGGGCATCGATCGGTGATCCGCTTGCCGCCGAGACCGTGCTCGGACTGCGCGCGACCGTCGGGCTGCGGGCCGGTTTGGCGCATTTGCTGAAAGAGCCGACCGTTGCCGAGAAGTAGCATTGTACCGCGACTCATGGTGTCGACGTCGGCGTCTGGATCGCCGTCCGCAATTACTTGTGGATTTACGATTAATTAACCATATATATTGTGCGCGTCGCCAAAGTGCCAATTCGGGGGCGGCGGGCGAACACTGATGTCGATGCGTGCCCATACCAAGCCGATCAACGTCGAAATCGACGTCGACGGCGTTTGGTCTTGGCGCCGAGCAATCCTCTTCATGATCGTCACCGCGCTCGCCGCCTGGGGCGGGATAATGCTTGTCGGATACGCCGTCCACACGCTCGTCGACGGGCTCGCTTAGTTCGGGACGCACGCTCGAACGCCGCCGTTCGGTGACGTCGGCCTCAGCGGTTGCATCTTCGTCCACACGACGCCCGGCGCGGCGCGTCGGGTGCCGCCGTCCTTCCGATCATCAATTCGCACGTCGTGTCGGCTCCGGATACGAAGGTGGCGCGATGTTCTGCGACGGAGCCAACGGACCGATGCGTCTTCTTTCTGGCGGAGGCTGCGCCGGCGCGCCTCGCGGCGCGCGTTCGGCCGTTGGCGGCGGGCCGGCAGGCGATCCGGGCCGATCGCGCAACAGGACGCCGCCGTTCAATTGCAGCTTGTAACCTTCGAAGGTCGCCTCCTCGATGATGATCGGCTGGCCGTGGCACTTGTCGAAATTGGTGATCGCGCCACGCGGATGGCGATTGATGATTCGAACACGGCGGAGATGCATTGGCCCTGGGTGACGGCACGATTCGGCGGCGAACGCCACGAATTCGACGTTATCGGACCCCAGGCTCTTGGAAAGCAGCGTGTTGTAGATGAATGTCTCGCCGCCGTCGGGGACGTCGATGTTGCGCGATGCGCGCGTGCTCTGGAACGACGAATCGAGAATCGTTGTCCGCCGGCACCGCGATTTGAATTCGTGCCCGCCGCGGGCATCATGAAAGCTCGAGTTTCGCACCGTCACCTCGATGCAATCGCCGGCGAGGTAGACATTATGGGCACGGCCAGCGAGGCCATTGTCGTAGAATTCCGAGTTCTCGATGAGGATCGATCCGCCGTCGGTCAGGATTCCGTTCTGTGAATCGTGGCAGATCACGCCGTGAATCGAGAAACTGCGTCCGCGGCCGTTGCGCACGCAGGCTCCGTTCGCGCCAAGTTCGGGCGCGATCTCCGCGCCGCTGATCTCGAGATTGTCGAGCGTGATTCCCTCGCCGCGCAGGAGCAGGCACCCCTTATCATCGGCGATTCGAATGCCGCGACAATCGAAATGCGGTCGCCCTGCGACGCCGCGAATCGTGATTCGGTTTCGGTCGATCGCCACGCTTTCGCGATATACCCCGCCGACGATTTCGATGAGGGCGCCGTCGCTTGCGTACTGGAGCGCTTGGGCCAGCGTGCGCGGCCCATTTCCCCAGCCCACACAGATGGATTTCGCCGAGCACGGGCCGGGTTGTTTGTGCCCCCCGGTCGCCGGCGGCGCGATGACCTCGATCTGGCCGTCGGGCCCGCGCCGCAAGGGGCCGATAGGCGGCGGCGCCGGCGGCAGTCCCTGCGGCTGCGCTTGCGCGAGCTGGAACTGCTCGCTGAGCCCAGTCGAGTCGATTTCTTCGGCTGCGACGGGCCCGCCGAGGACGACAATCGCCAACAGGGCGTGCACGCCGCAGGCGACCGCCCGCACAGACCAATCCCCACCAGAGCAGATTACTGGCATGCGTTTCGCCCAGTCTCGATGCCGCACGCGCCGTCCTCACATCCTACACTCAAACCGGCGCCGTCGCGGCAAAATCGCGCGCCCAGCCGCGGCGGCGGCATGCGCTTTGACATTAACCATGATATTCGACTAAGCGAATGCACCCGGCCTGTCGTCAAAGCAAGGTCAAGTTCCCGTGCCGTCTCCCCGTATCGCCGTCATCGGCCTCGGTTATGTCGGACTGCCGCTGGCCGCCGCCCTGGCGCGCCATTACGACGTGGTCGGTTTCGACATCAGCGCGTCTCGCGTGGCCGAGCTTGCCGGCGGCCACGATCGCACCGGCGAGATCGATGCGGAGACGCTGCGGTCGCTTTCGCTTCGCCTGACGACCGACGTCGCCGCGCTCAAAGGCAACGAGGTCTTCATCATCACCGTTCCGACGCCTGTCGACCGCGACAACCGACCCGACCTGGGCGCCGTGATCGCCGCCTGCCGCACCGTCGGGGCGGCGCTCGGCCGCGGCGCAATCGTCGTGCTCGAAAGCACCGTCTATCCGGGGGTGACGGAAGAGATTTGCGGGCCCGAGCTGGCGAAAGCATCGGGCATGAAATGCGGCGGCGATTTCTTTCTCGGCTACAGCCCGGAACGCATCAACCCCGGCGATCGCGAGCACACCGTGGCGCGAATCACCAAAGTCGTCGCCGGTCAGACGCCCGAGGTGACGGCGCGTCTCGTCGAGATTTACGGCCGGATCACCTCGGGCGGCGTGTTCCAAGCCCGCGACATCAAGACGGCCGAGGCCGCGAAGGTCATCGAAAATGCTCAGCGCGACATCAATATCGCTTTCATGAACGAGGTCACCACGATCTTCAATCGTCTCGGGCTGTCGATCCACGACGTGCTCGATGCGTCCCGAACCAAGTGGAATTTTCTTCCGTTCACTCCGGGACTGGTCGGCGGCCATTGCATCGGCGTCGATCCATATTATCTCTCGACGCTGGCCGAGCGGCTTGGACACCATCCGCAGATCATTCTTGCAGGCCGGCGAACCAACGACGCGATGAGCCATTACATCGCCAACGCGGTGGCGCAGCAGATCGCCCGACGGCGCCCGCTCGAGGCGGCGCGTGTGCTCGTACTCGGCCTTACCTTCAAGGAGAACGTTCCCGACCTGCGAAACTCCAAGGTCGTCGACATCGTCAAGGCGCTCGCCGCGCAGGGCTGTCGTGTGGACGTCTACGATCCGCATGCCGACCGCGAAGAGGCGAATGCGGAGTACGGCGTAGAATTGCTCGCCGCGCTTGACGGACTTGAGCCCTTCGATGCGGT
>DATFES010000497.1:0-7431 GCA_035250945.1 Alphaproteobacteria bacterium
GCAGTTTGGACAATCGGGCTTGATCGCCTTGCACACGTAACGGCCGTGCAAGATGAGCCAATGATGGGCGTGGCGGAGGAATTCGGCAGGCGTCGCCTTCTCGAGGCGGAGTTCCACCTCGAGCGGCGTCTTCCCCGGCGCCAAGCCGGTGCGGTTGGCGAGACGGAAGATATGCGTGTCGACGGCGATCGTCGATTCGCCGAAGGCGACGTTGAGCACGACGTTCGCCGTCTTTCGGCCGACGCCGGGCAGCGCCTCGAGCTCCTCGCGCAACCGCGGCACCTCGCCGCCATGACGTTCGACGAGGATGCGCGACAGCGCGATGACGTTCTTGGCCTTGGTATTGAACAGCCCGATCGTCTTGATGTGCTCTTTGAGCCCCGCCTCGCCCAACGCCAGCAGTTTCGCCGGCGTGTCGACCATCTCGAACAACCGCCGCGTCGCCTTGTTGACGCCGGCGTCGGTGGCCTGCGCCGACAGGACGACGGCCACCAGCAGCGTGTAGGGATTGCGATATTCGAGCTCGGTCGAGGGATCGGGCCGCATCGCGGCGAGGCGCCGGTAGAACTCGTGAACCGCGGCGGGCGTCATGGGGCCGGCACTCTACCAAGCAGCGTGGCGGACGAAAAGCCGGCGCGGGTGGCGACGGCGGCGCAAGCGCCGTATCATCTTGCCATGGATTCGATCGACGAACGGCACGCGCCGCTGCTCGAGCTGACGCTGCGCCCCCATCGCAGCCTGTCGCCGGCGGGCTTCTGGGCGATCATGACCGTGCTCGCCGCGCTCAGCTTCGCCGGCGGCGCGGTTTTCTGGCTGATCGGCGCTTGGCCGGTGATCGGCTTCGTCGGCCTCGACGTGGCGCTCGTCTACTGGGCGTTCAAGGCGAGCTACGCGGCCGGACGGGCTCGCGAAGAGGTGCGATTGACGCCCGACGCACTGGTGATCCGCCGCGTCGCCGCATCGGGTCGCGCGTACGAAGAAAAGTTGCCGCCGCATTGGCTCAAGGTCGAAATCGCCCGCCCGCGCGGACGGACAACGCAGCTGCGCTTGTCGACGCATGGTCACGCAGTGGTGATCGGCGCGTTTCTGTCGCCCGACGAACGCGAGGATGTGGCGGACGTGCTGCGCGCAGCGCTCGCCCGCATGCGCGCGGCGCCAGGGCTTGGCTGAACCGGCGCTCAACCGAGGCCCAGCACGTCGTTCATGCCATAGAGCCCCGGAGGACGGCCGCCGAGCCACAACGCGGCGCGCACCGCGCCCCGCGCGTAGATCTGCCGTCCCGTCGCCTTGTGCGTCAGCTCGATGCGCTCGCCTTCGCCGCAGAACATCGTCATGTGATCGCCGACCTCGCCGCCGCCGCGCAGGCTGGCGAAACCGATCGCGCCCTGCGCGCGCGGTCCGGTGTGGCCGTCGCGGGTGCGAATCGCGACGTCCTTGAGCGCGACTTTGCGCCCGCGCGCCGCCGCCTCGCCCAGCGCCAGCGCGGTGCCCGAGGGAGCGTCGACTTTGTGGCGGTGGTGGATCTCGAGGATTTCGATGTCGAAATCGGGGCCGAGTCGCGCCGCGACTTGCTCGACGAGCGCAGTGACCAAATTGACCCCGAGACTCATGTTCGGCGCGCGCACGATCGGCACGCGCTTGGCAGCCATGGCGATCGTCGTCAGGTGCGAGGATTCGAGCCCGGTGGTGCCGATGACGAGCGCCTTGCCCGACGCCGCCGCCAGGCGGGCATGAAGCTCGCTCGCCACCGGCTGGGTGAAATCGATGACGACATCGGCCCGGGCGAACAGCGCCTCCGGATCGTCGCCGATCTTGGCCTGCAGCGCGCCGATCCCGGCGACTTCGCCGGCGTCGCGGCCGAGCGCCTGATGGCTCGGCGATTCGGTACCGCCGACGAACGCGGCGTCCCTCGTGGCGACGATTTCGCGCACCAGCATCTGCCCCATGCGGCCGGCGCAGCCGACCACGCCGATCTTGACGTCCGCCATGATTTTGCTCCTTCCGGCCCGCGCATCCGGCTCAGATGCCGAGCCGCTTGAAGATGCGCTCCGGAATATGCCGGATGATAGCCATGATCGCGCGCCAGAAAAACGGCGCATAGATCGCGTCCTTGCCGCGCTCGGCCGCCCTGAGGCAAGTCTTCGCCACGTCGGCCGGGTCGGCGACCAGGAACATTCCCGGAAGCCCGAAGGTCATCGCCGTATCGACGAAGCCGGGCTTCACCGTGGTCACCGACACGCCGGCGCGGAACAAGCGCGCGCGCAGGCCTTGCAGATATGTCGCGAGCCCGGCCTTCGCCGAGCCGTAGACGTAGTTCTTAATCCTCCCGCGATCGCCGGCGACCGAGGCAAGCGCGACGACGCGGCCCCGCCGCTGCGCCTCCAGGATCGGCGCCAAATGATGCAGCACGCTTACGGCGCCGGTGTAGTTGGCGAGGATCACCTCGGCGGCGCGCGCCGGTGCTCCGTCGATTTCGGACTGCGGCGGCATCGTCCCGAAGGCGAGGAAAACGTTGAGCGTCGCATCGTCGGCGATTCGCCGCGCCTCGGCGACGAAGTCGGCATGGCCGACGAGATCGCCGGCATCGAAAGCAACCGCCACGACGTCGCGCCCGGTCCGCAAGCGGATATCGGCGGCATTGGCTTCGAGATCGGCCAGATCCCGCCCGGCCAGGATGATATCGGCGCCCGCTTTCGCCGCGGCAAGCGCAAAGGCGCGGGCGATGGCGGACGAAGCGCCGAGCACGAGCCAGACTTGTCGCGTGGCGCTCATGGCGCCCCGGTGGCTGGCGAAGGCTTGAGCTTGAGACGGCGCGCGAGATCGGATCGAAAGCGGCCGTTCGGATCGACGCGCGCCAGAACCGCCTCGAATTCGCCGACGCGCCGATACATGGCGCGGAAGTCGTCGGCGCCGAGAAGCGCGTCCTTGGCCAGATAGACGCGACCGCCGCGATCGCGCGCGATCCGGATCAGGCGGCCGATCAATTCCTCGGCGCCCGAGGCGCGCGGAAAATCGAGCGCCAGCGTGTGGCCCCGCATCGGGAACGAGATGTGCCCGCGCCCCTCTCCGCCAAGCGTCTTGAGAACGGCAAGGAACGAACCGCGGCCGGCAGCGGCGATGGCTTCGAGCATCGTCCGCAATCCCGTCGGAGATTCCGCGTCGGGCAGGACGCATTGGAACTGATAAAAGCCGCGCCTGCCGTATATGCGGTTCCAATCGGCGATCGCATCGAGAGGATAGAGAAATCGCCCCAGCGGCATGATCCGTGCCCGGCCTGCCGCCGGGACGCGGGCGAAATAAACCGCGTTGAACAACCGTACGCTCGCCGGATTCAGAACGAACCCCGGAAAGTCGATCGGCACCGCGGCGCGCCGCCGCGGCTTGGAGACGAGTCCGGCGGCCGGCGCGAACTCGGCGGTTTCGAGGATGCCGCGTCCAAGAGCGCCGCCTTTGGCGAGCGCGTCAACCCAACCGACGGAGAACGTCGACTTGCCGCGAGCCTCGGCGAACGCGGCAAGATAGGCGTCGAGATCGCTCACGCGTCGCTCGCGCACCTCGACCGCGGCGCTAGCGCCGGGAAGAAGGCGGAAGGCAATGCGGCGCATCAAGCCGGTGAGGCCGAGCCCGCCGATCGTCGCCGCGAACAGGTCGGGATCGTCGTCGGCGCCGACGCGCCGCGTGCTTCCGTCGGCGAGAATCAATTCGATCCAGCGCACGTGATCGCCGAAGCTGCCGTGCACATCGTGGTTTTTGCCATGAACGTCGTTGGCGACGGCGCCGCCAATCGTCGCGTAGGCCGTTCCTGGGCTCGCCGGTGGCATGAACCCCCGCGGCGCGAAGCTTTCGATCAAATCGCCGAACGTCACGCCCGGCTCGCATACCAGTTCGCCGGTCGTCGACTCGAACGACGCCATCCGGTTGAGCCGGGTCATCAACAAGGTGCGGCCGCCGTCGTTGAGGGCGGCGTCGCCGTAGGAGCGACCGGCGCCGCGTGCGATGAGCCCGCCACGGTCGGCCATCCTCGGCGCCGCGTCGAGCTCGGCCAACCGCTCGGGCCGGCCGAGCCGCGTTCGGGCGGTGGACGAGCGTCCCCAGCCGGCGAGTGTCGTTTCCTTCCAGTTCATGCCCGGTCCTTGCACGTCATCCATAGATGAGGGCGGCGAACGTAACGACCCAGCCGAGCACCGCGACGGCGATGAAACGATCGCTGAACATGATGTCGGTCGGCGAACCCGACCGCTCCTCGACCAGCGTTATCTGCAGATAGCGCAATATGCCGGCGGCGACGAACGGCACCGTGAGATAAAGCTTTTCGGTCCCATAGCGGGCGATCACCGCGGCGTCGGTCGTGTAGATGACATACGACACCAGCAGCGAGCCGAGCACCATCGCCAGGCCGGTTTCGATGAAACGGCGATTGTAGCCGGCGAGACTGGCCCGATGATCGGCGTCGAGCGTGCGCACGAGATCGTCGCGTCGTTTGGCGAGCGCCAGGAACAGCGCCAGAAGAAACGCGCAAACGACGATCCACACCGAGGGCCGGACACCGATCACCAGCGCACCGGCGTCGATGCGCAACACGAACCCGACGGCGATCGTCAAGACGTCGAGTATCGCCATGTTCTTGAGTTTCAGCGAATAGAACAGATTCAGCGCGAAGTAGCCGAAAGCGACTAGGCTGAACTCGCCCGGCAGCAGCGTAAGGCCAAGCGCGAACACCACGAAGAGGAGTACCGCCACCAGCGCCGCCGCTTCGCCACCCGACACCTCGCCCGCCGCGATCGGGCGGGTCCGCTTCTCGGGATGAAGGCGGTCGGCATCGCGATCGAACCAGTCGTTGATCGCATAGGCGGTCGACGACAGAAGGCAGAATATCGCCACCGCCAAGGCGGTGCGAAGCAAGCTGCCCGCCGAGATCGCCGCCGGCGTGAAGAACAAGGGAGCCGCGACGAAGGCGTTTTTGATCCACTGGCGCGGCCGCGCCAGGCGCAGCATTGCGGACGGTGACATGACCCTAGGATCGGAAATTTCGGCAATCGCGGATCGAGGCACCGAAATGTACCGGCATTGCCGGGAAAAAGATAGGTAACCTCAAGGGTTAAGCACGGTCGCCGGGCCCGATCGACGGCGATTTCCCGCCTTGCGGGTTTTGCGCTAAAACCGCGCCTTCATGCCGCCCGCCGCCCCGCCCGACCCGTTAATCGATTCCGCGCGCCGCTTACTGCTCGCAACGCGCGCGCTGTGCGCGGCGGCCGCAGCGGCGTTGTTCACGCTGGCGCTACGGCCGGCAGCGCATGTTTACGACATGCCGCTCACCGAGGATGGATACTACTCCCTCACCGTGGCGCGCAACCTCGCCGCCGGGCGCGGCCTGACGATCGACGGCGTGACATTGACCAACGGTTTCCAGCCGCTGTTCACCATGCTCGAGGCGATGGCGTTCGCGCTTTCCGCCGGCGATGACGCCCTGGCGATGCGGTTCGTCATTGTCTTGGCGTGGCTGGCGCATGTCATGGGGGCGCTGGTCGTCGCACAAGTCGCGCGCGATGCCTGGTCGACCCTCGAGGTCTCGGGCCCCGCCGCGCGGCATGAGCAAGACTTGCGCGCCGCGCTCGCGGCGTTCCTCTATCTCGCCGCGCCGCTGATGTTCAATCACGCCTATAACGGCCTCGAAACGGCCTGCGTCGCGTTTTTTTATGCCGCCGCCTGGCGATGGGCGCAGATCGGCCGCGATCGTTCATGGCTCGGCCTCGCCGCCTTCGGCGCGCTCATCGGGATGATGGTGCTGGCGCGCATCGATGCCGCTTTCCTGGCCCTGGTATTGGGCTTGAACGAGCTCAGGCGAAGCGTGCGCCGGGGATTCGCCGTCATGCTGGCGCGCGGCGCGATGATGGGCGGGGTCGCGGTCCTCGTGTCGAGTCCGTGGTGGATTTACAACCTGGTTCAATTCGGCTCGCCGATGCCGACCAGCGGTACCGCGCAGCAGAATTGGGCGCTCGAATGGCTGCGGTTCGAGCACGCCGAATGGGCGCTGCGCGTCGTGCTATTTCCCTGGCTGTTCGCCGGCGCCTACGAAGCTTGGCTTTCGCTCGATATTGCGTGGCCGCTATCGCCCGCCGGGTACGTCACGGTGACAGCGACGGGGGTCGCTCGCGCCGCGGCGCTTGTCGTCGCCTGCGTCGCCTTGATCGGCTACTTGCGCCGCGTCGCGCCCGCTGAGTTGGCGGCGGCGCCGCGCGATGCTGCTGAGCGTATCGGGAGGAGCCGCGAATTCGCGATCTGCTTTCTGATCGCCTTCGCCGGCCTGGCGCTCTACTACATGATGTCGTTCGTCGCTTACTGGTTCTATTACCGCTACTTCTTCCCGCTGACCCTGTTCGCGGTGCTGGCGGCGGCGATCGCCGGCGCACGGTTCGCGCTGCGGCGCAGCAGCGTGGGCGCGCGTGCCGTCCAATACTCGGTGCTCGCGGTGCTGGCGATTCAACTCGGCGCGCTCGTCATTCTGGCGCAAAGCGGCCGCGGCATCGCCGGCAACACCGTCTATCACGACCAGATCGCGCTGGTTCGCCAGTATGTGCCGAATGACGACTTCGTTGCCGCCGGTCAGTCCGGAACGCTCGGCTTCTTTCGCGATCGGGTGATCAACGCCGACGGCAAGGTCAACCTCCCGGCGCTCGCCTGGCAGGACCGCATGTGGGAATATCTGCGCCGTCGCGACGTCAAGTGGTTCGTCGACTGGCCGCATTACGTCAATAAATATCTCGACGTTCCGCTCGGCCCCGGCGACCTGCCGGCGGCGGAGGCCAATGGCTGGCGACGCGTCGCCGAGCGCAATTATTTCTACCTCTACGAATACGTCGGCGATGCGCCGCGCTGATCAATCGGCGCGCACGAAGCGGGCCATTGCGCGCCAATGGCCGACGTCCCAAGCGCCTGCGGCGAGGCCGGCGGTCGAGGGAAGGACGAACACGGTTGTCGGGCCGAGCGGAGCCGGCTGGCGGCCGTAATCCACGCGCTGTGCGTAGAACGTTTGCGCCGCGCGCTTGCCGTTGAAGGCAAGCGCTTTCGGTCGGTAGCGCGCGAGAAGGCGCCGCAGGCGTAAGGGATCGTCGTGGGCGCGATCGAGCGAAGCATCCGACCCCGATTGCGTCTTGCACAGATCGGTCATGCCGATCCCCCAGGCGAGCACGCTCGTATAGTTTTTGGGCGCCACGCGATGCGGTGTCAGCCCAATGGCGTAGAGCGTCGGCCAGAAGCGGTTGCCAGGATGGAAATAATAGGCGCCCGCGGCGGCCGAGGCGGCGCCGGCGGCGCTGCCGCAGATCAGCAGGCGAATGCCCGGCGCAATGACGTCGGGCAGCACGTCGCGTCGCTGTCGCGGGCGAGCCATCCGTTTTCAATCTTTTCCGTCAATCGACGAACGCACGAATG
>DATFES010000500.1:0-6483 GCA_035250945.1 Alphaproteobacteria bacterium
GCGGGTTTGGCGGCGGTCGCGGCGGCTTCGGCGGCGATCGCGGCGGCTTCGGCGGCGATCGCGGCCCGCGGATGTAGCGAGTGCGGGCGCCCAAGTGCGCTAAAATTCCGATACTGGGTGACGATGGACGGCGGCCTCGCAACAACGGGGTCGCCGTCCGCGTTATCGCGACGCGACCTGCCGCTTGCCGCTCAGGCCCCGGCGAGCAGCCGCGTTACATACGGTAGAATCCGCTCGACGATGACCTCGACGCCGCGCGCATTGGGATGAATGCCATCGCGTTGATTGAGGCCGGGATCGGCGGCGACGCCATCGAGAAAGAAATCGTAGAGCGGAACGCCATGTTTGGCGGCGAGCCGCGGATAAATGGCGTCGAACGCGCTTGCGTAGTCGCGGCCGAGATTGCGCGGCGCCTTCATGCCGGCGAGCAGGACCATTACGCGGCGCGACTTCAATCGGGTGATGATCCGATCGAGGTTGTCGTAAGCGTGCGCCGGGTCGAGTCCGCGCAACGCGTCGTTGGCGCCAAGCTCGACGATGGCAAAGCCGGGCGCCGGATTGCCGAGCGCCCAGTCGAGCCGCGCCAGGCCGCCCGCCGTCGTGTCGCCGGAAACGCCGGCGTTGATTACCTCGATCGCATGACCGGCGGCGATCAGCGCGGTTTGCAGGCGCGCCGGGAACGCGTGGTTGGAGGGCAATCCGTACCCCGCGGCGAGACTGTCGCCGAGCACGACCAGGCGGCGGCTTTCCTGGGCCGGGGCGACCCGCGGGAGCAACGCCGCGATCAGCCCAACCCCAAGGGCGACATTGACAATTCGGCGGCTCGGGCCATATCCCCGAGGAGCGCCGTGCCGCCGTCTTGCGCCGCAATTGCCGCCGGAAACCTGCATGTCCGCTGATCCCGTCGCTGAGCTGCTCGTCGAATTGGCCGACGTTCATTTGAAACTGGCGAGCGCGGCGGGCGAGGTCAATATCTTGCGCGGCCTCGAGTTGAAGGTGGCCGCGGGCGAGACTGTCGCCGTGGTCGGACCGTCCGGTTCCGGCAAATCAACGATGATGATGGTGATGGCCGGGCTCGAGCGACCGAGCGCCGGTCGCGTCCGCATCGCCGGGCGCGAAATCTCGGCGATGAGCGAAGACGATCTCGCCCTGTTTCGCCGCACGCGCGTCGGAATCGTCTTCCAATCGTTTCATCTCATTCAGACGATGACCGCGCTCGAGAACGTGGCGGTCCCGCTCGAATTCGCCGGCCGCGCCGACGCATTCGAACGCGCCAAGGACAGCCTCGAGGCGGTCGGCCTCGGCCACCGCGTGGCCCATTATCCGGGGCAGCTCTCCGGCGGCGAGCAGCAGCGCGTGGCGCTGGCGCGCGCCGTGGTCGCCGAGCCCGACCTGCTTCTGGCCGACGAGCCGACCGGAAATCTCGACGCCGATACCGGGCACCAGATCATCGAGCTGTTGTTCGCACTGCGCGCGCGGCACGGCTCGACATTGATCCTCATCACCCACGACCCCGAGTTGGCGGCGCGATGCGACCGCACTGTGCGGCTGCTCGACGGACGGGTGGTTGCGCCGGAGCGCGCCGCCGCATTGCGTGCGGCGCGATGAGCGCGGACGATCCGCGCCCTCCGGGCTGGCGCCTCGCCGCCGCTTTCGCGCGGCGCGAGCTGCGCGGCGGCCTCAAGGGGTTCCGCGTCTTCCTCGCCTGTTTGGCGTTGGGCGTGGCGACGATCGCCGGCGTCGGCTCGCTCGCCGAGGGCGTCGATGCGGCGCTGATGGCCGACGCGCGCGTGCTGCTCGGCGGCGATGTCGAATTGTCCTTCACCCATCGCGAGGCGACGGGCGAGCAGCGGCAATATCTCGCCGCGCGGGGCGAAGTGTCGACGGTCGCCGAGATGCGCGCCATGGCGCGCGGCGAGGCGCACCGCGTGCTGGTCGAGCTGAAGGCGGTCGACCGACTCTATCCGCTGGTCGGCGACGTCGTGCTCGAAGGCGGCGGCGACCTCGCCGGCGTATTGCAGCGGCGCGACGGCGTATGGGGAGCCGCGGCCGAGCGCGCGACGCTGTCGCGACTGGGCCTCGAGCTCGGCGACACGGTGACGATCGGCGAGGAGCGCTATGCGATACGCGCGGTCATCGTCGCCGAGCCCGACCGCAGCGCCAATGTGTTCACGCTCGGCCCGCGCCTCATGGTGTCGCTGGCGAGCCTGGCGGAAACCGGGCTGCTGCAGCCGGGAAGCCTGGTGCGCTATCAGTATCGCGTCAGGCTCGCGCCGGGCGTCGCGGCGCCCCAATGGATCGCCGAGCTTCGCCAGCGTTTTCCCGCCGCCGGATGGCGCATCCGCGGGGTGAGCGAGGCGGCTCCCGGGGTCCAACGCTGGATCGATCGCATCGCCTTTTTCCTTTCGCTGGTCGGCCTAACCGCGCTCCTGGTCGGCGGCGTTGGCGTGGCCAACGCGGTGCGCAGTTATCTCGAGGCGAAGACGCACACGATCGCCACGCTGAAATGCCTCGGCGCGCCGGCGCGGTTCGTGCGCCGGGTCTATCTTCTTCAGATCGCCGCGCTGGCCGGGCTCGGAATCGCACTCGGCCTGATCGTCGGCGCGCTTGCGCCGATCCTGGTTGCGCCGCTGCTGCAAGGGCAGTTGCCCGTCGCGGCCCGCTTCGGCCTGTATCCCGTCCCGCTCGTCAAGGCGACGGCGCTCGGGTTCCTCACCGCCTTGGCGTTCTCGCTGTGGCCGCTGGCGCGCGCGCGCGCGGTTCCGCCGGCCGCGCTGTTCCGCGACCGCGTCGCGTATGCGCGCGTGCTGCCACGCCTGGTCGATGTCGCCGCGATCGCCGTCGTCGTCGTGGCGCTCGCCCTGCTCACCATCGAGACCGCGGTCGATCGACGGCTGGCCATCAATTTCGTCATCGCCGCCGCCGCCAGCTTCGCCTTGTTCCGCATCGCCGGCGCGGCGATCGCCGTGCTGGCGCGGCATATTCGTGGCGTCCGCCGGCCCGGCTTGCGCTTGGCGCTGGCAAATATGCACCGCCCGGGCAGCGCCACGCCGGCGATCGTCTTGTCGCTCGGACTCGGTCTCACGGTTCTAATTACCGTGGCGCTGGTGCAGGGCAATCTGGTGCGACAGCTGCGCGAGCAAATCCCCGAAATCGCGCCGACGTTCTTTTTCATCGATCTGCAATCCGACCAGGTGGCCGAGTTCGACGCCCTCGTCAGCCGCACGCCGGGCGTGGGCGAAGTCCGGCGCGTGCCTTCGCTGCGCGGCCGGATCGTCAGAATCGACGGCGAGGCGGTCGAGCGGGCGGCGGTGGCGCCCGAGGCGCAATGGGCGATCGGCAGCGATCGCGGCTTGACCTACGCCGCGCATCCGCCGGCCGATTCGCGCATCGTTGCCGGACGCTGGTGGCCGGCCGATTACGCCGGTCCTCCCCTCGTCTCCTTCGACGTACAACTCGCCCGCGGCATGGGGCTCGAAGTCGGCGACCGCATCACCATCAACGTGCTCGGCCGCGACATCGAGGCGGAGATCGCCAACCTGCGCGCCATCGATTGGACCTCGCTCGGCATCAATTTCACGCTGATCTTCGCGCCCGGCGCGCTCGAGGCGGCGCCGCATACCCATATCGCCACCGCGCAAGTGGCGCCCGGTTACGAAGACGCAGTCGAGCGCGCGGTCACCGACCGCTTCGCCAACGTCTCGGCGATCCGCATCAAGGATGCGCTCGCCACCGTCGACCGCATGCTGGCGAGCATCGCCGTGGCGGCGCGCGCGACCGCCGCACTCACGCTTGCGGCGGGAATCCTTGTGCTGACCGGCGCCGTGATCGCCACCCAACGCCGGCGGATTTACGATGCCGTCGTCTTCAAGGTGTTGGGCGCCCGGCGGCGCGACGTGCTCGCCGCGTTTCTCATCGAGTTCGGCCTCACCGGCGCCGCGACGTCGCTGGTCGCGACCGTCGCCGGTAGCTTCGCCGCCTGGCTGCTGATGGGACGCTATCTGCGCGCCGAGTTCGTTTTCCTGCCGCAGGCGGTGATCGGCGTGGCGCTCGCGGCGACGGCGGCGATCATGGTTTTGGGCCTCGCCGGGACGTGGCGCGCCTTGAGTCAAAAGGCCGCGCCATTGCTGCGCAACGAGTAGCCCCCGGCCGCACCCTCAGCGGTGTCGATAAAACCGGCGAAATCATGTGGTTAACTCTCCAGGGGGCTTAACCTACCCGGCCGATTGGATATTGAACTGGTGGCGTTTCTGCCCCATATTCCGAGGGTGCGTGACAGGCCGATTTTCGGCCTGCCAACAGGGAGCCTTGGAAACAGATGCTTGAGACCGAAAAACGTTACATGGCGCGGCCGACGACGATCGACGCGGTAGCGATCGACGAGGGCCTGCGGGCCTACATGCTGCGCGTTTACAACTACATGGCCTCGGGCGTGTTGCTCACCGGCATCGTCGCCTACGTCGTCGCCAACACCTCGCTCGCGCAAGTGATCTTCGGATCGCCCTTGATGTGGGTGGTGATGTTCGCGCCGCTGGCCTTCGTGATGATCCTCAGCTTCGGCATCAACCGGCTGAGCTTCGGAACCGCGCAGGCGATCTACTGGGTCTATTGCGCGGTGATGGGCGCCTCGCTCGCCTCGATCCTGCTGGTCTTCACCGGCGCCAGCGTCGCCCGCGTTTTCTTCATCACCGCGGCGACGTTCGGGGCGATGAGCCTTTACGGTTATACGACCAAGGCCGATCTTTCGCGCTTCGGCTCGTTCCTGTTCATGGGACTCATCGGCATCATACTGGCGAGCCTGGTGAACATTTTCATCGGCTCGACGGCGCTGCAGTTCGCCATCTCGGTGATCGGCGTGCTGGTGTTCGTCGGTCTCACCGCCTACGACACGCAGCGGATCAAGGAGATCTATCTCGCGAGCGACGACAGCGAGACGATGGGCAAGAAGGCGCTGATGGGCGCGCTTTCGCTCTATCTCGACTTCATCAACCTGTTCATCCTGCTGATGCAGCTTTTCGGCCAGCGCCGCGAATAGCGCATCGGAACTGAAGGTACCTGCACCGCGGGCGCGTCGGGCAACCGGCGCGCCCGTCGTTTTTGCTGGTTCATTGGACGGCTCCCGATCGTGGACAAGCCGAAGGGTGAACGGAAACGCGCGCTTGCCCTCTCGGAGCGCCCCGGCCGGGAATGCGCGTCTGACCGACCGGGTCAGCCGAACAGCACGACTTGGCGCACGGTCTTGCCCTCGGCGAGGCGATCGAAGCCCTGATTGATCTCCTCGAGCTTGAGGCGTTCGCTCATCAGTCGGTCGATCGGCAACCGGCCCTGGCGATAGAGCGCGATGTAACGCGGCAGGTCGCGCAGCGGCACGCACGAACCGATGTAACTTCCCTTGAGCGTGCGTTCCTCGGCAACCAGATTTACCGGCGAGATCGCGAGCGTGTCCTTGGGGTTCGGCAGGCCGGCGGTGACCGTCTGGCCGCCGCGCCGCGTCACCTTGTACGCCGTCTCGAGCGCCGGGATCGATCCGGCCATCTCGATCGCCGCGTCGACGCCGCCCCTGGTGTGCTCGCGCACCTTGGCGACGCATTCCGGGTCGCGCGCATTGAACGCGGCGGTGGCGCCAAGCTGGCGCGCCAGCGCGAGCTTGTCGTCCGAAACATCGATGGCGACGATGTCGCGCGCGCCGGCGAGCTGGGCGCCAAGGAGCGAGTTGAGGCCCACGCCGCCGAGCCCGATCACCGCCACCGACTGTCCCGGCCGAACGCCGGCCGTGTTGACCACCGCGCCCACGCCCGTCAACACCGCGCATCCGAACAGCGCGGCTTCGGCCAGCGGTAGCGCAGGATCGACCTTGATCAGCGAACGGCGCGACACGACGGCGTATTCGGCGAACCCCGAGACGCCCATGTGATGATTGAGGCGCTCGCCGCCGCGATGGAGGCGCCGCGCGCCGGAAAGCAGCTCGCCCTTCGAGTTGGCGGCAGCACCCGGCTCGCACAGCGCCGGCCGGCCCTCCTGGCACGGCAAGCAGTGGCCGCAGCTTGGCACGAAAACCATCACCACGTGATCGCCCGGCGCAAGGTCGCCGATGCCCGGCCCGGTTTCCTCGACGACGCCGGCCGCCTCGTGACCCAGCACCATCGGCATCGGCCGCGGCCGATCGCCATTGATGACCGAGAGATCGGAATGGCAGAGACCCGCCGCCGCCATCCTCACCAGCACCTCGCCGGCGCCCGGCGGATCGAGTTCGACCGATTCGATCGACAGCGGCTTCGACTGTGCGTATGGCGCGACGGCGCCGATCCGGTTGAGAACCGCGGCCTTGATTTTCATTCGCGTCGGACGTCCCTTCTTAAACGCAGCGCCCGCCATCCACTTCGAGCGCGACGCCGGTGATGAAATTCGCCTCATCCGAAGCGAGGTACAACGCCGCGTTGGCGATGTCCTCGGGCTGCGAAAGTCGGCCGAGCGGGATCGAGC
>DATFES010000506.1:0-4173 GCA_035250945.1 Alphaproteobacteria bacterium
CGATCAGTCCCGCCCAGGCGAGGCGCAGGTAGATCCTGTCGTCCGTTGCGCTATTCATGTACCCCCAACGACCGAGCCGGACGGGTTATTTCTTGGCTTGGCCGGCCGCTTGGCCGATGGCGTGCCGTTAACCCTGTAAACTCCGGCGTGTGCGTTCCCCCGCCGACTTTATAACCCAGATCTACGAATTCGGCGACCGATCGTCCCGCGCCGGAGTGCGGAAGGCCCATAACCTGTAGCTCGAGAAACTCCACACCAGTACGGTGCCTGTCGCAACGAATTGGGCCAAAATGTAGTGAACCGGGAATGGGCCGGTGAGCAACGCCATGATCGCGCCGTTGAGGAGGAATCCGACCCCGGCCGCGATCAGAAATTTCGCCAACGCTGAATGGTGGCTGGCCGAACTGGCGAATGTGAAGTGGTAGTTCAGGAGGTAGCTCACCGCCGCGCCGAAGACATAGCCGGCAAGCGAGGCGTGCAGCGGAGCCGCCTTGCCGAGTTCGACCGCGCCAATCAGCGTCGTGTAATGAGCGACCGCGGCAAGCGTGCCAGCCACGGCAAATCGAAAGAATTGCGCGCCGACCATCGCTAGGGGTCTCATCACGCCGCTCCGTTGTTCTGCTTGCCGCTCCGGGCCAGGAGATCGCGCAAGACACGCTTCAAATTCTCGATTTCTTCGGGCCGGTAGGTGGCCAGAATTTGCGCCTCGTGCAGCTTCGCCCTGGCCAGCAGACCGCGCACCGCGGCGGCGCCACGCGGCGTGATCACGATCCGGATGCGCCGACGATCGCCGGCGCCTGGCAGCCGCCTGACCAATCCGTCGCGCTCCATCCGGTCGATCGCCTTGGTCAATGACGGCTGCTTGAACAGTACCGCATCGGCCAGCTCGCCCAACGATAGGCCGTCGCCGTCGATCAGCGTCGCCAGCACCCGCCATTCCGCGACCGACAGACCGTGCGGCCTTAGCTGGGCGTGGAACTCGCGTGAGACCTGATGACTGGCCCGGGCGAGGAGATACGAGAGATAGTCGTCGACGAATCGCACGCTCGCCGCCCCAACGGTTGGTTACGGCCGATTCGGCCGCTCCAATCATGAAACCATGGCGTCGATGAAGTGAAAACATGAATTTTCAATAAATGAGTTTTCATATAATCGATTCGGGTTACAATTCAGATATGAATTCCCCGAGTGCGGTGACGGCTAAGACGACGCCGTATGGGAAGGAACCTCGCGCCTTGCTTGTAGATCGCATCGAAGAGAAGTGGATCGCGGCCTTTGCCCGCGTCTTCGCGCTTTGCAACGTGGCAAGGGGTGAGCCCGTCGCCATCCTCTCCGAAACCCAGTCGCGGCCGATCAACGTGCGGCTCGCCGAGCTTGCCCTGCTGCGCCACGAGGCACGCCCGTTCCACCTCATTGTGCCGACGCCGGCCCAACGGGCGCCCGTGCCGGTCCGCTCCACGGGCGCCAGCGACGCGTTGCAGGGACTGGAGGCGGCCGTGGGGGCGCTGGCTGCGGCAAGTTTTGTGGTCGATCTCACCGTCGAGGGCATGCTGCACGCGCCCGAACTGCCGGCGATCCTCAAAGGCGGCGCGCGGCTGTTGATGGTGAGCAACGAGCACCCTGAGGCGCTTGAGCGCCTCCTCCCCGATCCGGCGCTCGAGCCCAAGGTGAAGCGCGGCGTCAAGGCGTTGAAGGCAGCCAAACAGATGCGCGTGACGTCAACGGCCGGCAGTGATCTCTCGGTCGATGTCACGGGTGCGGCGGTGGCCGGTGTGTGGGGCTATTGTGATCGTCCGAAGGCGGTCGCGCATTGGCCAGGCGGACTCTGCCTGTGTTTTCCGCGCACCGGCGCCGTCGATGGCACGCTCGTGCTGACCCCCGGCGACGCTAACCTGACCTTCAAGCGCTACATCGAATCGCCAGTGCGCCTGACGATCGAGCGCGACTACGTGACGCGTATCGATGGCGATGGCCTCGACGCCGAATTGATGCGGAGCTATTTCGCGGCGTGGGGCGACCGCGAAGCCTATGCCGTATCGCATGTCGGATGGGGGATGAATCCCAAGGCGCGCTGGGAAGCCCTCGCCATGTACGACAAGAGCAATTTCAATGGCACGGAGCTGCGCGCCGTCGCCGGAAATTTCCTTTACTCCACCGGCGCCAACGAAACCGCCGGCCGCCACACGCTAGGCCATTTCGACCTGCCGCTGCGCGGCTGCACGGTCAGCCTCGACGGTCGCGTTGTCGTCGAACGCGGCCGTCTGGTCGATGAATTGGCCTGACGGCATTCGCGCACCGACCGGAGGATCGCCATGGTGACTGCAGCTCGCACGCATCTTCGCGCCGTTCCGGAATCGCGCCAGGACGAACTGATCATGCTTGTGCGCAAGCTTGGTCAGGAAAAATTCGCCCCCCGCGCTGCGCGCTACGACCGCGACGCGACGTTTCCGTTTGAGAATTACGACGATCTTCGGCGCCATGGGCTCCTCGGCCTGTGCGTGCCCGAGGCGCATGGCGGGCTTGGCGCGGATTTCAAGACCTATTGCCTGGTGTCGGCCGAGCTCGGGCGGTGGTGCGGCGCGACCGCGCTCACCTTCAACATGCACGCAAGTTCGGCGCTGTGGACCGGGCCGCTGGCCGACGATCTGGAAATGACGCCAGCCGAGCGCGCGGAACTCGAAAGCCTGCGCGGCGTCCATTATCGCCGTATCGTCGTCGACGGCGCGATCTATGCGCAGCCGTTCTCCGAGGGCAGCGCGGCAGCCGCGGGCAAGGCGCCGTTCGGCACCATCGCCACGAAAGTCGAGGGCGGCTGGATCGTCAACGGCAAGAAGATCTTTGCCTCGCTGTCGGGCGCCGCGGATTATTACGGCGTGTTGTGCACCGAGGACAAGCCGGACCGCTCGATGCGCGACACGCTCTACATCGCCGTGCCGGCCGACGCGCAGGGGCTGACGGTGGCCGGCGACTGGGATCCGCTCGGCATGCGCGGGACCGTGTCGCGGACGCTGGTGATGAAGGATGTGTTCGTCGCCGACGAGGCGCAGCTCATGCCGCGCGGACTCTATTTTCAGGCGGCGAGCAAGTGGCCGCACATGTTCTTGACGCTGGCGCCGACCTATATGGGGATCGCCCAAGCCGCCTATGATTTTACCGTCAAGTATCTGCGCGGCGAGGTCGCCGGCCAGCCGCCGGTGAAGCGGAGGATGTATCCCACCAAGCAAATCGCCGTCGCCGATATGTTCATCAAGCTACAGCAGACCCGCGCGCTGTTCGAGCGCACCATATCCGAAGCGAAGGTGAATCCTCCCAAGGAGGAACGTCTGCGCTGCTACGCGACGCAATTCACCATAATGGAAAACGCCAACGAGATATGCCGGCTCGCCATCCGGACCTGCGGCGGCCAGTCGATGTTGAAATCGCTGCCGTTGGAGCAGCTCTACCGCGACAGTCGTTGCGGCTCGTTGATGCTGCCGTGGACCGCCGAGCTGTGCCTCGACCGGCTCGGGCGAGAGACGTTGTACGAGACGGGCGAGAGCGACGACTGAACCGATCGAGGGCGGCGCGAATGGATCTCTCGCACTGGATCGAGCGGCATGCCGCCTACGCGCCGGAGAAGCCGGCGATCCGTTTCGACGGGCGCGACATTTCCTATTCCGAGCTTTGTCGACGAATCGACCGGCTCGCCGCGGCGCTGCAGCGCGAGCTGCGGATCGTGCACGGCGACCGGGTGGCGATCCTTTCCGTAAACAGGCCGGAGTTTCTCGATCTCTTTTTCGCTTGCCAGCGCATCGGCGCGACGTTGGTGCCGCTCAACTGGCGGCTAGCTCCCCCGGAGCACCAGGCAATCCTCGAGAACGCCGACATATCGGCACTGTTCGCCCACGCCGAGTTCCATCGTGGACTCGAGCCGATCCGACTGCGCATGCGGAACGTACGGCATTGGATTGGGTATTCCGGCAGCCCCGATGGATGGACCGAATACGATGAGTTGCTCAGCGCCGGCGCGCGGCGCGCGGCGGATCGTCTCGGCCGGCCTAGCGATCCTGCCCTCATCGTCTATACATCGGGTACCACCGGCGAAGCGAAAGGGGCGGTGCTAACCCAAGAATCCCTCGTCTGGACTGCGGTCAACGGCGCCGCCATGCACGACATGACCGCGGCAGACCGCGT
>DATFES010000531.1:0-4144 GCA_035250945.1 Alphaproteobacteria bacterium
GAGCACCGAGGTGACGCTGCAGCGCGTCGGCAAGCTCGGGATCTTCGATACGCGTCGTATCGATCTGCCGCCCGGCAAGTATGTCGCCGTCGGCACGCGCGCCGGCTATCGCGACGTGCGCGTGCCGTTCGAGGTACCGCGCGGCGAACCTATCGTCGTCGAGGCGACGGAGCCGATTCGGCGATGAAACTGGTTCTTGTGGAGGGCGCGCGGTCGCGCGCCATCGGCGAGGCGGAGTTTCCGCTTGCAGTCGGCGTCGGCGATGGCGTGCTCGTGGTCGGCGCGGCGGCCGAAGCGGCGCCGGCGCTGTGGATCCTCTCGCACCAGAAGGGATTGTCGATACAGCCGCAAGGCCGCGCTGTCGGTTACAACGGTGCGCGGCTCGCCGCGCCGGCGTGGCTCCACGACGGCGATGAGATCACGATCGGCGACGTGGCGGTCGCCGTCACCGTCCAGGGGAACGCTGTTACTCTTGTCGCTGCCCATTCAGCGGCATCGCATGCCTCCAATCGGGCGACGCGTTTTGGTGCGGATGCCAGCGGTCGGCGCACGGCGTTCGTGACGGCCAAGCGGATCGCCCTCGCCGTTTTCGCCGTACTCGTTCTCGGCGTCGCCTATGTGATCGCCGCGTCGCCACTCACCGTGCGGGTCACGCCCGAGCCGGACGCCGTCTCGGTATCAGGCTGGCTGCCAGCAATCCCGATTGGCGAGCGTTATCTCGCCTTTCCGGGCACGTATGTGATCGCTGCCGAGAAAGCGGGTTACAAGCCGCAGCGCGCCACCATTTCGGTGCGGTATGGCAGCGCGTCGGATGTCGCCTTCATGCTGCAGAGGCTGCCGGGCCAACTGGAGATCGCCACGCCACCGATCGAAGGCGCCAAGATCCTGGTTGACGGCGCTGAGCGCGGCACAAGCCCGGCGACGCTCGAAATCGATGCTGGCGTTCGCGAGATCCGTATCGACTCGGAGCGGCATTTGCCCGAGACGCGGCGTGTCGAGATCGAAGGCATGGGCGCGAAGCAGTCCCTCGTCGTGCCGTTGCGGCCGGCCTGGGGCACTCTCGCGATCACCAGCGCACCTGACAAAGCGACCGTGCGCCTCGACGGCAAGGAAATTGGCGAGACGCCGCTCACCCTCGAGGCGCTCCAAGGCGTCCACGAGCTTGAGGTCGCGAAGGAGGGCTGGAAACCAGTCGCGCGCCGCATCGAGGTACAAGCGGAAACCGCAAGCACGATGGCGACGATCGAGCTGGAGCGCGTCGATGGCACGATTGCGCTCACTTCCGATCCTTCTGGCGCGAGCGTTCTGGTGAATGACCAGTTCCGCGGCCGGACGCCGCTGACGCTGTCGCTTGTCGGCGATAAAGCCTATCGGCTCACGGTCTCCAAAGCGGGCTACGGAACCGACTCTCGCGAGCTGCGGGTCGAAGGCGGTCGGTCCGCCAGCCTTGCCGTACGGCTGGCGCCCGAGCTTGGCACCGTGTTCCTCACCACCAATCCGCCCGGCGCGACACTGACCGTCAATGGCAAGCCGAGCGGCAGCGCCACCCAGCGGCTGTCGCTGCAGACGGTGCCGCAGACGATCGAGATCGCCAAGGAAGGTTATGAGACGTTCAAGACGACGCTCACGCCGCGGCACGGCGTCCCCAATCGGCTCGACGTTACGCTGACGTCCATCGGCGACGCGCTCAAGGAACGCGTCGCGAAGGGGATCGTCACGTCGGGCGGGCAGAAGATGGCGCTCATCTATATTGCGGCGCCAGTGCGGTTCACCCTTGGCTCGCCGCGAGGCGACGCGGCGCGCCGCTCCAACGAAATCGAGTATCGGGTCGAGCTCACCCGCTCGTTTCTAATGAGCGAGAAGGAAGTCACCAATGCGGAGTTTCGCAAGTTCAAGCTCGGGCATAGCTCCGGCGCCTATCAGGGGACGATTCTAGACGGCGCCGACCAACCGGTGGTGAACGTGTCGTGGGAGGACGCGGCGCGCTACGCCAATTGGCTCAGCCAGCAGGAAGGGCTGCAGCCCGCCTATCGCGAGCAGGACGGCAAGCTGGTGCCCGTCGTGCCGCTGACCAACGGCTATCGCCTGCCGACCGAAGTCGAGTGGGAGTTCACCGCGCGTTACGACGGCGGCCGGCGGCCACTCAACCAGCCGTTACAATTTCCCTGGGGTGACGCGATGCCGCCGGCGAAGAACAGCGGCAATTTCGCCCACGAGGGCAGCGGCCTTCCGTTTGCCATTCCCGGCCATGTCGACGCCTACGTAGGCTCGGCGCCCGTGGGCAAGTTTCCGCCCAACAAATCGTCGATCTACGATCTCGGCGGCAACGTCGCCGAGTGGTGTCATGATTATTACGATGTACCGGCGCCCGCCGGCGCCAGCCCGCAGCGCGACCCCACGGGGCCTGCCGAAGGGCGCTTCCACGTGATAAAAGGGGCGAGCTGGCGTAGCGGCAGCGCTACCGAGTTGCGCTTCGCCTATCGCGATTATGCCGACAAGCCGCGCGATAATCTGGGATTCAGGATTGCGAGATATGTGGACCCATAAGCTGTCGACCGTCGTGCTGCTGACATTGTTCGCCGCCGGCCTCGCCTGGGCGCAAGAGCGCGCCAGGCCAGCGGCGCCGCCGTCACCGTCTACGAGCCAAACCCAGCCGCCGGTGGCCAGTCCTGGGCCGGCGCCCGGCGCGACCCCGGCGCCGCCGCGCACCTTTCGGCCGAGCGAAGAAGTGTCGCCAGGACGAAAAGTCTCGTTCCCAAACGATATATGAGACGCCCATGCGTCGGCTCTTTCCCACGGAGTTCGTTTTCCAGATTTTCGCGCTGCTGGTCTCTTTTATTCTTGTCCACGCCGTCTATGTCGCGGTGATCCGCCCGAACGCCGAGGCGTTCCTGACCCAAGAGCGCGCCAGGGCGGCGGCCGACCCGGGCTACGAGATCGCGCAGTCGATATACGTCGTCCTGCGCGATTACGAGCAGGAATCCTGCTTTGTGCTGATGCTGTGGGCGATGGCGATCCTCGGCTACAAGGCGGTCAACACGGCCCGCCAGCGCCGGCAACTCGAGCTGGATCTGGTCGGTTTGCCTGAGGGAACCCCCGTCAGCGTCGAGAGCGCGCACCAGGTCTCGGCGCTCATTCGCAAGCGTCTGCCCGAGAGAGAGCGGGGCTACCTGCTCGCGCGGGTGATGTTGGCGGCGATCGACCGGTTTTCCGCCACGCGCAGCGTCCAGGATGCTTCAAGCGTCGTTCACACGGTTTGCGACGCCGAAGCCGACCGGCTGGACTCCGAGTTGTCGATCATCCGCTATGTCGCCTGGGCGATTCCGGCCATCGGATTCATTGGCACGGTGCGCGGCATCGGCAATGCCTTGGCTCAGGTGCACAAGGCGGTGAGCGGCGACATCACCGGGGTCACGGACAGTCTTGGCACGGCGTTCAATTCGACCTTGATCGCACTGCTGCTCAGCATCGTGCTGATGTTCCTGATCCACCAACTGCAATCGTCGCAGGAGCAACTCGTGCTCGACACGCGCCGCTATGGCGACGACTGGTTCGTGCGCCGGCTGAAGGCGTAGATGGCCGCGGGAGACCCGTCGCGTGCGTGCCCGTCGCAGAACCACCGAAGCCGGCCTGATTTCCTTTCTGGATGTGATGTGCTGCGGGTTCGGCGCGGTCATCCTGCTGGTGGTCATTCTCAACGCCAACGTTGTCCGCAAGCGCGCCGCGCATACCGAGGATCTCCGGGCCGGGCTCCAGCGCGCCACCGCCCTCGAGAATTTCGCCCGCGAGGAGCTGGCGAAGCTGAACGGAGATGTCGCGTCCGTGGATCGCCAGCACGCCGAGATTACCCGCCAGGCCGAGCGGTTCGAGAGCCGCATTCGCGAGGTCGCCGGCCGAGCCGAGGACGCCGACGCGCGGGCGCAGGCGCTTCGGGAGTCGGTCGTGTCGTTGCAAGCGCAGGGCGCCGCCATCGAGCAGGCGGTCGCCTTGCTGCGCAGCAAGACGACCCGGCAATGGGACGGCGGAAAGCGACCCATCGGCTTCAGCGGCGATGGCCAGCGGCAGTATCTCACCGGCTTGAAGCTGGGCGGCGAGCGCACGCTCATTCTCCTCGATTCCTCCGCGAGCATGCTCGACGAGACCG
>DATFES010000215.1:0-2107 GCA_035250945.1 Alphaproteobacteria bacterium
CTCCCCCGAGGCTTCGGCGTAGCGGTCGCGCGAATCATAGGGTGCCGGCGCGCCGGCGGAGCCGGGAAGCGCGAGGCCGATCGCCTCGGACACGCAAGCCATCGTGTTGGCGGTGAACTGGCCGCCGCACGATCCCGCCGAGGGGCAGGCCACGCACTCGAGCTCGTGCAGATCGTCGTCCGACATCTTGCCGGCCGAATGCGCGCCGACGCCCTCGAACACGTCGACGACCGTGACGTCCCTGCCCTTGAAGCGGCCGGGCAGGATCGAGCCGCCGTACATGAAGACCGATGGCACATTGAGGCGGATCATCGCCATCATCAGCCCCGGCAGCGATTTGTCGCAGCCGGCGAGGCCGACCAGCGCGTCATAGCAATGCCCGCGCATGGTGAGCTCGGTGGAATCGGCAATCACTTCGCGGCTAACCAGCGACGACTTCATGCCCTGGTGCCCCATGGCGATGCCGTCGGTGACGGTGATCGTGGTGAACTCGCGCGGCGTACCACCCGCCGCCTTGACGCCCTTCTTGACCGCTTGCGCTTGGCGCATCAGCGCGATGTTGCACGGCGCCGCCTCGTTCCAGGTGGTGACCACGCCGACCAGCGGCTGATAGATCTCTGCCTCGCTCAGCCCCATGGCGTAGAGGTATGACCGGTGCGGTGCGCGTTCGGGACCGAGCGTCGAATGGCGGCTCGGCAGCTTCGATTTGTCGAATTTCATCTTGACGGCGGGCATGGCGTTTCCTCGATTGCGGGCGTTATGGGCCGCAGATTACAAAGCGGTCGCGCGAATGTGTAGAGGCCGCGGCCGGATGCCAGCCCCCGCGCGGCGCTCAGATCGCCTGCACGCGCTCCAAGGCAACGGCCAAGCGATTGCGCGCCGCCTCGGCCTCGCTGCGCCGGTCGCGTTGATCTTCGACCACCGCCGGATCGGCCTTGGCGAGAAAAGCGGGATTCTCGAGCTTGCGGTCGATCTTGCCGATCTCGTCGATGAGCTTGTCGATTTCTTTTTTGAGCCTTGCCCCCTCGGCGGCGGGGTCGATCACGCCGGCGAGCGGCAAAACCAACGTCGCTTCGGGGAGCACAAGTTGGACCGCGCCCCCGACGCCGGCGCCGCCGCGCTCGTCGATACGTTCCAGCCGGGCCAAGGTCGCGATGATCTCGCGATGCGATCGCAGCCGAGCAACTACCGCAGGGCTGGCGTCCTTGACGGCGATCGAAAGCCGCGCCGCCGCCGGCACGTTCATCTCCGAACGCAAACCGCGAATCTCCGAAATCGCCTGCACCACCCAATCCATCTCCGCCTTGGCGGCGGGATCGACCCACTCGGCGGGTAAATTCGGCCATGGCGCGACGATCAGCATTCCATCCTGGTCCAACGCAAGCTTCTCCCACAACTCTTCGGTGATAAACGGCATCACCGGGTGCAGGAGCCGCAGCAAGGCTTCGAGCACATAGCCGGTGACGGCCCGCGTCTCGCTCTTGGCGCCGTCGTCGGCGCCGCTCATGACCGGCTTGGTGAACTCGAGATACCAGTCGCAAAACGTGCCCCAGGTAAAGCGATAAAGCGCGTTGGCGGCGTCGTTGAAGCGGAACGCCTCGAGCGCCGCATCGGTCTCGGCGGCGACGCGGGCAAGTTCGCCGATGATCCAGCGATTGACGGTAAGCCTCGCCGCGCGCGGGTCGAAGCCCTTGCGCGGCAGCGACCGGCTCATCTGACAATACCGCGCGGCGTTCCACAGCTTGGTCGCGAAGTTGCGGTAGCCCTCGACACGCGATTCGGCGAGCTTGATGTCGCGGCCCTGGGCGGCAAGCGCGGTCAGCGTGAAGCGGAGCGCGTCGCAGCCGTAGCGGTCGATCAGATCGAGGGGGTCGATGATGTTGCCCTTCGACTTCGACATCTTCTGGCCCTTGGCGTCGCGCACGAGGGCGTGGATGTAGACGGTGCGAAACGGGACCTCGCCCATGAAGTGAAGACCCATCATCATCATCCGGGCGACCCAGAAGAAAATGATATCGAAGCCGGTGACCAGAACGCTGGTCGGGTAATAGCGCGCGAGTTCCGGCGTGGCCTCCGGCCAACCGAGGGTCGAGAACGGCCAAAGCGC
>DATFES010000572.1:0-5332 GCA_035250945.1 Alphaproteobacteria bacterium
GAGCAAGAGGCTCAAGGGCTCTCGCGCCGCGAAACCAAGCGACGAATAGAGCGCGAACGAGCGGGTATTGAACGCATCCTGCACCAGCCGCACCCCATCGGCGCTCTTGCCCCGTTCCAAAACGGCGGCCATCAACGCGCGACCAACCCCGCCGCCTTGATATCTGGGGTCGATGGTGATCGGACCGACGCCCCGGATGCGATCGCCTTCGGAGAGAAAATTCGAGCCGGCGACGGCGCCGTCGACTTCGGCGACGACGCCGAAAACCGCCGGGTGAGCGATCAATCTCGCCGCCAGTTCCTTTCCCGCCGTCACGGAAGGAAAATCCGGCGGAAATCCGTGCCGATCGGCAACTCCCTTGAACGCCTCATACATTATGCTGCCGCAGTCTTCCGCGTCAGTGGCCACAGCGGGTCGAATATTCACCTTCATCGTCGCTGCCCCTCCATGCCGGAGGGCTGCGTTCTTTTCTTGCGCCTTCGCACTGGCGGAGACACGCGAGCCGGCTCCGTGGCGTTATTACGGTAGATGAAATAGCGCCCAGGCGGTACGCCGCGCGGCAGAGTCACGCCGACCGCGCCGGGAATCCGCAGCGCTTGATCGGAGACGACCAAGGCGCCCGGCGCCAGCAGCGGCGCCAGCACCGGCCCCAGCCAGCGCGCCAAGGCGGCGGTCCGGCGCGCGTCGCCCGAGCCGGTGTCGGCGTGAACCAGTGCGGCTCGCCGTGGATGATCGCGCGCGAACTTGCGCAAGGTGACGCGGAACTCGCCGAGATGGAGCAGGCCCTTCGGCGGAACGCAGCGAGGATGGGCGGCAAGCTGACGATCGAAGGCATGAACCGGTTTCGCGCCGGCGAGCCGCTTCAATAAATGGTCGTAGGTGCGTCCATTACCAAGCCCGAGCTCCAGCACGATTCCGTCGATCCGGCTCGCCGCGCGCGCCGCCCAATCGAGCGTGCGGCGTTGCGCTTCAAGCCGCCGGATGAAACTTTCGAGACGCGTCGAGACGCGCTTTGCGCCTGCGGCCGCCCTCACGCGGTGCCGGCCCGGCTCATCGTCTGGCGAAGCTGTTCGGTGGTGTGATTGAGCCGGCGCGCCAGCTCGCGCATGATCTCGACCGCCATCTGCGGGAACTCGTTGACCAGCCGGAAAAAGTTCTCCTTGTCGACGCGCAAGGTGACCAGCGGGCTTTTCGCCACGACGGTCGCCGTGCGCGGCACGTCGCACAAGATGGCGATCTCGCCGATGATGGCGTTGCGAGTCATCGTCGCCACCGCGAGCTTGCCGCGCGGCGTATCCACCAGAACCTCGGCCTCGCCCTCGATGACGATATAGGCGGCGTCGCCCGCGTCGCCTTGCTGAAACAACGGCTGGCCGGGGTTGAAGACGATCCGCTCGCTGGTAAAAGCGAGCAGCTTGAGCTTGGCCGGCTCGAGCTTCGCGAACAGGGGAATGTTGCGCAAAATCTCGACTTCTTCTTTTAGCGACATGGCCTGTCTCCTTCGGCCTGGCGTTTCCTCGCCGTTGGCGTTCAAGCGGCGGCGATCAATTCGGCGAACAGCGAGCCCGAACGCTCGAGTTCGCCGAACCCGCCATGCTCGACCAGGCGCCCGTCGGCGAAGACGAGCACGCGATCGAAATGGCGGGCGAGCGCCGGGTTGTGCAACGTCCAGACGACGGTCCGCCCGGCGCATTCGCGGAAGATTCCCTCCATCACCCGCGTTTGGCTTTGCGAATCGAACGCCACCGTCGCTTCGTTCACCACCATCACATCCGGTCGTTTGATCAGGGCGCGCGCGGCGCCGATCTTCTGGCGTTGAGCCGCGCTCAGCCGGCTGCCGCCGACGCCGACCTGAAAATCGAGGCCGACTTCGATCACGGCGCGGCGCAGGTCGAGCGCCTCGAGAACCTCGGCGATCATTCGGCCGACCCGGGCGCCGGCGCGCGCCTGTCCATAGGCGATCTTGCCGAACAGGATGTTGTCCTGAAGCGTCGTCGCGGCGTTGTAGGCGGCGGGATCGAAGAAGGCGATACCCGTTCGCACATCGGCCGGCAACGATTCGCGCAACGCCTTGCGGGCCTCGACGATGCGCGTCTTGAGCCGTTCGTCGAGAACGTCGAGGCGGTGGCGTGCGGCGACCAGCCTGAACGGCAATCCCAGCAGCCGCGCGCGATCCTCGGATGTGGCGCTTCCGCCGCTAGGAGCGGTGCGGGTGAGGAGGGTGCGGAATTCGGGCAGATCGTCGGCCGAGATGAAGCTGAATTGCTCGAAAAATTCGTGGCCTGGCGGCAGATCGGCGAATAATTCGACCATGGTTTCGGCGACTTCGCGCCCGGCGGCCAGCAGATCGGCGGTCAGGTCGACGCGGTCGAGCACCGCCAACACATGCGGATTGATCGCCAG
The DNA here is from genome assembly GCA_035250945.1 of Alphaproteobacteria bacterium. Lineage (GTDB taxonomy): Bacteria > Pseudomonadota > Alphaproteobacteria > CACIAM-22H2 > CACIAM-22H2 > DATFES01. Next base: position 2,404 of record DATFES010000572.1, read on the forward strand.
ACGCTCGATGTCGAACGCCTCGTCGACCGGCGTGCCGAACAGCAGGTTCTCGGCCACGGTCGCGTTGTCGTTGTAGCGATCGGGGTGAAACGATTCGACCAACGTGCGCATCGCCGGATCGGTCGAGGCCGCCGCTAGACGCTCGTGCAATGCGGTACGCGCCTTCAGAACGCTTTCGGCGATCGCCGGCTGCTGCCTGGGATCGATCGTTCCGCGCAAGCCGAGCTGGTAGATATCGTCCTCCATGTCGACGGCGGCCAGCACCTCGACCATGCGTTGGGCGAACTGGGCGCGATCGGCGCACCCCGCCAATGCGTAATCGATCCAATCGGCGGCCGGGTCGAGCGGCAGATTTCCCGCCCGCGCCGTTTCGGCGAGCCATCGGCGGTGAAGCCGTTCGCTCGCCTCGTCGCGTTCGGCCGGGCGGATCGGCCGCTGCTTCATGCCGTAGGCGACGTTGTCGCGCACCGCGCCGGCGAACAAATATGCGCTCGGCCCGACATAGCCGATGCGCGCGCCGAGCATCGGCTCGCTTATCGTCGCCAAGTCCTTGCCGCCCACGGCGATGCGGCCGGCGTTCGGCACCAAGAGGCGCGGAAGCGCCAATGCCGCCGCCTCCTTGCCGCCGCCGGGCGGTCCGCACAGCGCCACCTTTTCGCCGGGCGCGATGACGAATGTCACTCCGTCGAGCAGCTTCGTCGCCGCGTCATCGACCAAGGTCAAGTTCGCCGCCGAGATCGGCCCCGAAAGCGGCGGCGGCGTGTCGTCGATCGGCGCCTGCAGGTTCGGCTCGATCATGTTTTCGGGCCGGAATTGCTCGGTCACCTGGTCGTACTTGATCTTCGAATCCTGGTACTGCTGGTAATAGTCGAGCAGTTCCTTCCATGGCGACGACATGTCCTTGTGGGCGGTGAGCGCCGCGGCCAATGCGCCTGCCGTCAGGTCGCCGGTGATGACCAGATATCCGCCGATCGAATAGAAGAGCAGCGGCGCCATCTGGTTGAGAAAGTTGTTGAGGAACTTGACCAGCGATTTGCGGCGGTAGATTTCGTAGCGGATGCGGAAGACGAGGCCCAGCCGATCGGAGAAATCGGCGCGCTCGTAGGGCGCCGCGCCATGGGCGCGTATTTCATGGATGCCGGCGACCGATTCGCCGATGCGCTCGGAGACCTTGCGCATCGCGCGCACGCGCTCCTTGCCGAGCAGATTCACTTTCCGCTGCAGCTTGGGGATCAGGTATCCCTGGATGGGGTAGAGCGAGATCGCCGCGAATCCCATGATCGGGTTCTGCACGAACAGGAAGGTGACGATGGTCAGAAGCGTGCCGGCCTGGATCAGCGGCTGGGCGAACGCATCGCCCATAAATCCGCCAAGCGGCTCGACCTCGGCGGTCACCATCGGGATCAGCTCTCCCGACGACACTTTGCGGAAGTGCGGCAGCGGGAACCGCATGATGCGCGAAACCAGCTCATAACGCATCCGCCGCAGCAACCGCTCGCCGAGCCGGCCCTTGTAGTTGTTGATAAACTGCTTAATCCCGCCGTTGACAACCACCAGTACGAAAAACCAGGCGCAGAGCATGAACAGATAACCGATCTGGCCGAGCTCCAATCCGAGAAACTCGGTCGGAAAGGTGATGTCCTTGCCGAGAATCGCCTGGTTGAAGATGTTTTTCGGAACATCCAGCGATAAATAGTAGAACGGCAGCGCGCTGAGAGTGAGCGCACAGAGAAGCGCCGTCTCCTTCATGGAGTACCTGAGAACGAAACGCTGGATGGTTTTTTCCATGGACGCCGCGCGGGACAGTGGCTGGACGGGATTGACACTAACGCATGGCGTCTGGACGGGCAAAGGGACGCAGTTTTCGTCGCGCCGGGCGATTTCAGTGTCCGGGAGCGTCCTCGACGATGACCTCGACGGCGAACGAGGACGCTCGCGCAAAGCGCAACGTAAGCTCGAAACGGTCGCCGGCCGCGAGGCGTCGGGCCAGTCCTTCCAGCCGCACGTGTCTGCCGCCCGGGCGAAGCGCGACTGGTCGCCCCGGCGCCAGGTCGATCGCCTCGGCTGCGTCGCCGACGATGCGCGCCACGCGGGCAATTTCGGTGGCGGCGGCGACCAGCCGGTCGGACGCTTCGCCGCGATTGACCAGGGCCATGTAGACCTCGCCGTGCTGGCCGGCGGCGGCCGGCCGCGCCCATGGATGGCCGACATGGATCGAGCCGCGTTGGAAATCGTGGGCGCGCGCCCCTGCGGCGCGCGCAATGATCGCCAAGCCGCCGCCCACCACTACCCTGCGACGCAATGCCGCGCGGTTCGCATTGGCAGACTCGGTCATACGACGTAGCATCGCGCGTCCGAGCGCGCCTGACCAGTCGCGTCGATACACGGCAAGATATCGTTGACGGAGCGAGTGCATGCGTTTGATCGTTGGCAGCTTGGTGAGCCTGTATTTGACGCTGGCCGGTGTGGGCGCGGTCGCCGAGGACGGCATTCCGGTCGGAGCGCTGGTCATCGAAAACGCATGGACCCGGCCGATTGGCAGCGGCGCGCGCACCACGGCGGTCTATCTCACCATTCGCAATACCGGCGGCGCGGACGATCGCCTGGTCGCCGCGATGAGCGACGCGGCCGAGCGCGTCGAGCTCCATGTCCACCGCCACGAGGGAGACGTCGCGCGCATGGTCAGAGTCCCGGCGATCGACGTGCCGGCGCAGGGACGGGCGACGCTCGCGCCTGGGGCGGCGCACGTCATGTTGATCGGTCCGAAAGGCGCGCTGAGCGAGGGCGCCACGCTGCGCTTGAGGCTAGCCTTCGAGAAGTCCGGTCCGGTCAGCATCGAGGTCCCGGTTCGCCGCCGGCCGCCGGCGGCGATGTCGGGCGGTCAGGGCGCAGGTCACGGAGGCGAACACAAGCCCTAGTATAGCCGTTG
>DATFES010000573.1:0-2437 GCA_035250945.1 Alphaproteobacteria bacterium
CGGCAATGTCGCGACGATGCGCGGATTCTCGCGCGCCTTTCCGATGTCGACGATGACGATCGAATCTTTTCCCGGCGGCATGATGACGAGCTTGCCCGATTCGTCCCACGTCACCTTCTCGTCGTTGGCGACGATCATCAACTCGGCGTCGGCGGCAAACGGAGCCAGCGCGAAGGCGACAGTCAGCGCCAGGCAATGCGGCACGAAACGGCCGCGAAAGCCGTAAGGCATGGATATTCCCTCCCTTGGATGGATTGTGACGGCGACCCGTGTCGCCTTTTCGTTGTGATTGGGTACACCCCGCCGCGGTACGATATCGCCTGCGCTGCACGTCGGGCAAGCGATCGGCTGAGCAACGCGGCGTCTGGGGCAAGGATACTGCGGCTTAGGGAGGGCAATGGCGCCCGAAATCATTGCCATAGGAAGCCATGATTATTAATTGTGCAACGCACCCATGACGTTGAAAATTGGTTTTTTGTGAGCATATTGTTTAATTGTGCATCGCAATAGAGTTTGGTGACGACTTGATCGCTTTAGAGCCCGATATCGCGATTTGCATCGCGCAAGGCGAATTGGCGCAAGCCGATGGCAGGCCGGCCGTTCGCCATCGGCGCTGTCGATCCGTAAACGGTAGCCGCTGATCGTCCGGCAGCCGCGCACCCGATGCTGACCACGACGCAGCGATCTTCGCTCAACCTAGCGCTCCAAGGCGGGGGCGCGCACGGCGCCTTCACATGGGGCGTCTTGGATCGCGTCTTGGAAGACGATCGCATCGAATTCGACGGCGCGAGCGGGGCCAGCGCCGGGGCCGTGAACGCGGTCCTGCTGGCCGCCGGACTTTGCGAGCATGGCCGCCTCGGCGCGCGCATGAAACTCAAGGAGTTCTGGACTGAAGTCGCGCGCAGCGGGCCGTCGCAGCCGGTCCTCGCGCCGATGGCGGGTCTTGGTCTCGAATTCGAGCGCATGCGGCGCTCGTTCCATGGGACTTTGATCGACGTCGCCACGCGAACGCTGTCCCCTTACCAATTGAACCCATTCGACTACAACCCGCTGCGCGAACTTCTCATCCGGCTGGTCGATTTCGATCGCCTGCGCGCTACCTCGCCGGTCCGGCTCTATGTCGCCGCCACCGACGTATCGACGGGTGAGGCCCGCATCTTTCACACCTGCGAAATCTCCTGCGACGCTGTCCTCGCCTCGGCGTGCCTGCCGCACTTGCATCATGCAGTGCGGATCGACGGCCGCTATTTCTGGGACGGCGCGTACACGGCCAATCCGCCGATCCTGCCGCTTATCGACGGCGCCGGATCCGACGACACCCTGATCATTCAAATCATCGCCGCCGGCCGGCCGGATCTGCCTGTCGACGCCCCCGAGATCACCGAGCAGCTCAACCGGATCGTCTTCGGCGAACCGCTGCGGCGCGAGGCGCGATTGATCGAGGAAATGCGCGCGCGCGCGCGCACGACGATCGACATCGCGGCGTTCCGCAAGCGGCGGATCCGGCGCCATCGTTTCCACCATATCGACGCGGGCGCCAGCACGCGCGATTTGTCGCCCGGCACGCGCCTCGCGCCCGATCCGCGCATTATCGACAAGCTGTTCGACGACGGGCGGAGCGCGGCGGCGGCATGGCTCGAGCGCAACTTCACTTCGATCGGAAGGCGCTCGACGGTCGATCTGGCCGCTCAATTCTCCTGACCGACCGCCCTCGACGCTGAAATCGCGCGTGCGTTTAGCGTCGCGGCGGGCCCGGGGGCGGGCTTGCCGCCTGGAGCGACCTGGCTCATTGTGGCGTTGGCGACTTCGGGCGAGCGGGGGCGTGCGGCCGGGGACGCCTTGGTCGGCGCCGAAACCTGAATTAGATTGAAAGGGCAGGGACTTGCCGGATGGCAGGCGAAGCGGCGGCTTGGTCGCGAGGGAGCGGAACCAACCGCGACAAACACAGGAAAAAAAGCCAGCGTAGGGAGGAGTGCATATGACGCAGTGGATCAGGTACGAACGGAACGGCCGCGTCGAATTCGGAACGCTGCTGGATGGCGCGATCGCCGTCCATGAAGGCGACATGTTCAGGGGCGCCAAGCCTACGGGCGAGACGGTCAAACTCGCCGCGGTGCGCGTTCTCACCCCTTGCACGCCATCGAAGATGATCTGCCTGTGGAACAACTTTCATCAGCTGGCGGCCAAGAACGACTTCCTGGTCCCCGACGAGCCGCTCTATTTCCTCAAGGCGCCCAACGCGTACCACCCGCACGGCGCGCCGATCGAGCGTCCCAAATCCTATAGCGGGCGGATCATTTACGAAGGCGAGCTTGGCATCGTCGTCGGCAAGAAGTGCTCGATGATCAGCGAGGCCGAGGCGTCCGACTACATTTTCGGCTACACCTGCGTCAACGACGTGACGGCGGTCGACCTGCTCAAGAAAAATCCGACCTTC
>DATFES010000577.1:0-5515 GCA_035250945.1 Alphaproteobacteria bacterium
CACGATCTGGCCGACATCTCCCAATGGCTTGAGGAACGCAGCGGCGACCGGATCGCGCACCGCCACGCGGACCACCCAGCCCTGACTGGCCAAGCGCTTGACTACGTAGCGGCCGATGAACCCCGAGCCGCCGAAAACCGCGATGCGTTGTCCGGTGATCATTGCCCTCGTCGCTCAGCTTCCCCACGCCGGCCGACGCCAGCATCGCCGCCTTGGCCGCCCTGTCGCGCCAGCGGGTTACAGCGCCGCTGGGGCCGGGTCAAGCGCTGGCAATCGCGAAGCTGGATGCCTACTCCTACATTGACAAGCCAAGGGGTGGATTGTATCCCCCGCTTGCTTCGGCCGGCGGCCGAAAGCGTGGTTTTGCGCCCGGATGGCGGAATGGTAGACGCGCTAGATTCAGGTTCTAGTGGCCGAAAGGTCGTGGAAGTTCGAGTCTTCTTCCGGGCACCAACCGCAACGTCTTGCCACCCGCGAGGTTGCTGAAATGGCGGTCGAGCTGCACGAGGGCGACCTGCCGGCATCGTTGCGCTTCGGCGATACGATCGCCGTCGATACCGAGACGATGGGCCTCAATCCGCTGCGCGATCGATTGTGCCTTGTCCAGCTTTCCGGCGGTGGCGGCGAGGCACATATCGTGCGCTTTGCACCCGGGCGTTACGAGGCGCCGCGGCTGGTTGCGCTGCTTGCGGACGCAAAGGTGACCAAACTGTTCCATTTCGCCCGTTTCGATCTGGCGATGATCCGGCATTTCCTTGGCGTCATGCCGGTCCCGGTTTATTGCACCAAGATCGCCTCGCGGCTGACCCGGACCTTCACCGACCGACACGGCCTCAAGGACTTGTGCAAGGAATTACTGAACATCGATCTCTCCAAAGAGCAGCAATCGTCCGACTGGGGGGCGCCGGAGCTGTCGGCCGCTCAGCTTCGCTACGCCGCGGCGGACGTGCTCCACCTTCACGCGCTCAAGTCGAGGCTCGACGAATTGCTGCGCCGCGAGGGTCGCGAGGCGCTGGCCGACGCGTGCTTCCGCTTTCTTCCAACGCGCGCCGATCTGGACCTAGCTGGATGGGCGGAGCAGGATATTTTTGCCCACTAAGCAATTGTCCTATAAGAATATCTTAAGCTGGATTGCATTTCCGAGGGGGGGTAGGCATACTTTTTGCGTGCCGGCGCCCGGCCAGGATTTGGCGGAGCCATTCAGAAGTCGCCGAACCGTTAGCCAACCAGCCAAGCGCTTACGTGAACCCATCCTCATTGCACCATCGTCATGGCTAAGCCGAAGCGCCATTCCCCTGCCGGCGGGACCGTCGTCGAATCGACTGCCGATCGCGACGCCGCGCGCCAGGTACTGACGCTCGAGGCCGAAGGGATTTCGACCCTATCGCGGACGCTCGACGGGGCGTTTAGCGCCGCGCTCGACCTGCTCGAGCATGTTTCGCGCGACGGCAAGGGCGGCCGGGTCATCGTCACCGGCATGGGCAAGAGCGGCCATGTCGGGCGCAAGATCGCCGCGACGCTGGCTTCGACCGGCACGCCCGCCCAGTTCGTGCACCCCGCGGAGGCGAGCCACGGCGATCTCGGCATGATCACCGTCGCCGATGCCATACTGGCGCTGTCGAATTCCGGCGAAACCGCCGAGCTCGCCGATCTCATCGCCCATGCCAAGCGATTCTCGATTCCGCTGATCGCCGTCGTCGGCCGCGCCGATTCGACGCTGGACGAGGCCGCCGACGTGAGCCTGCTGCTGCCGGCGCAGCCCGAAGCGTGCCCGATGGGCCTCGCCCCGACGACGTCGACGACGATGATGTTGGCGCTCGGCGATGCGCTCGCCGTGGCGCTGTTGAAGCGCAAGGGGTTCGGCAGCGACGAATTCCGCGTGCTTCATCCAGGCGGTCAACTCGCCAAGCGGCTGTTAAAAGTCGCCGAGTTGATGCATGTCGGCGACGAGATGCCGTTGGCGACGCTCGGCGAGCCGATGCGCGAGGCGTTGCTCGTGATGACGGCCAAGACGTTCGGCTGCGTCGGCATCGTCGATCGCGCCGGCCGCCTCGCCGGCATCATTACCGACGGCGATTTGCGCCGGCACATGGACGGCGACCTGTTGGCGCGGAAGGTCGACGACGTGATGACCCGCAATCCGAAAACGATACGTCCGGGAGCGCTCGCCGCCGAGGCGGCGGGGCAAATGAACGCCCAGAAGATCACCATGCTGTTCGTCGTCGAGGACGGGCGGCCGGTCGGCATAATCCGTATGCACGACGTATTGCGCGCGGCGGTGCTGTGATGGCGGCAGGTCCGGCGCGCAAGATCCTCGATCTGTCGGTCGAAGCGCCGCCGGAATCAGCGGCAGCCGAAATGCCAGCCCCCGATCCGAGGGCGGCGGCGTCGCGCCTGCGCCGTTTGACGTTCGATACCCTGACGCCGCGGCGTTTCAGCGCCTTGCGCAGCTCGGTTGTCCATCTCTTGAAGGTGATTTTGCCGATCGCCGCCCTCATCGTCGCGGGATCGGTATTGCTATGGCCGCATCTGCAGCCCGAGGATCGGCGCATCAAGCTGAGGCCGGTCGCCGTCGGCATCGAAGACATCGAGAATTTGCGCATGCTCCAGCCGCGCTACATGGGCGTCGACGAAAAAAACCAGCCTTACACGTTGACCGCGGAGCAGGCCAAACAGGACACCGGCGACAGCGACATAACCGAGTTGAGCCGCCCCAAGGCGGACATCACGCTCGAAAACGGCACCTGGGTGGCGCTGACCGCCGAACAAGGGCAATACAACAAATCGACGCGCCAGCTCGAGCTGTCGGGCGGCGTCAATGTCTTTCACGACGAAGGGTACGAGTTGAAGACGGCGCGGGCGCTGGTCGAATTCGATCGCGGCGTCGCGTCCGGATCGGCGAAGGTGCAAGGCCAAGGACCAAACTCCGAACTCGAAGGCGAGGGGTTCCGCTTGCTCGATCGCGGCGCGCAAATCATCGTCACCGGCAAGTCGCGGCTCGTTCTATACCCGGGCGCCAAACCGGCGGCGCGCAAGGCCGGACAGTGATCCAGCGCGCATTCCTTCTGGCGGCGTGCGCCGCGCTTGTCGCCTTCGCCGGGCCCGCGGCGCCGCAGGGACTGAGCCTGGGCGGCGGCGCCGGCGATCAGCCGATCGAGATCCTGGCGCGCGACGGGATCGAGTGGCACCGCGAGACGCAGCGCTATATCGCGCGCGGCGATGCGCGCGCTCAACAGGGCGCAACTGTCGTCGAGGCCGACACGCTCACCGCCTTTTATCGCGAGAAGAACGGCGAAGGGAGCGAGATCTTCCGCTACGAGGCCGACGGCAACGTGCGCATATCGACGCCGACGCAGAAGGTCGTCGGCGACAAGGCGGTTTTCGACATCGACAGCGGCGTATTGGTGATGACCGGCCGTTCGATGAAACTGACCACTCCCAACGAGACGGTCACCGCCCGCGACAGCCTTGAATACTGGGAGCAGAAAAAGCTCGCCGTGGCGCGCGGCGACGCGCTGGTGGTGAGCGCCGACAAGCGTATGAAGGGCGAGGTGCTCGCGGCGTATTTCGTCGACGCGCGGATCTCGCCTCCTCCCGTGCAGGTGCGCGCGCCGGGCCAGCGCGCCAGCCGGCCAGCGCCGGCCGACGACGGCGGCGAACGCAATCGTCTGCAACGCATCGAGGGATTCGGCAACGTGCATGTCTCGACGCCGACCGACGTCGCGCGCGGCGATCGCGGCGTCTACAACGCCGATACCGGAATCGCCACGCTGGCCGGAACGGTACGCATCACGCGCGGCGACAATCAGCTCAATGGCGACTACGCCGAAGTGGACCTCAATACCGGCATCAGCCGACTCCTGAGCCGCCCGCAGGCCGGCGGCGACGGGCGCGTGCGCGGTCTTTTCGTGCCCGAGCAGCGCAGCGGCGACGGCAAGGGAAAGCGGACGCCGCAATGAAGGCGACTTCGCGCCCGCGCACCGCCGTCCACGATAACGCGCCCGACGAGGCCGGTGCGGCGCCGCGGCTGGTCGCCGACAACCCGGGTTTGGTGGCGCGCAATCTCGGCAAGCGCTTCAAGAAACGGCCGGTCGTGCGCGACGTAAATCTGTCGGTGCAACGCGGCGAGGCGGTCGGCCTGCTCGGGCCCAATGGCGCGGGGAAGACGACCTGCTTCTACATGATCACCGGCCTGATCGCGCCCGATTACGGCGAGATCAATCTCGACGGGATCGACATCACCGAACTGCCGATGTACCGCCGGGCGCGGCTCGGCATCGGATACCTGCCCCAGGAGCCGTCGATCTTTCGCGGGCTGACGGTCGAGCAGAACATCCGCGCCGTCATCGAGATCATCGAGCAGGAGCCCGAACGGCGCGAAGCCATGCTCGACGACCTGCTCGCCGAATTCTCGATCACCCATTTGCGTCGCACGCCGGCGCTGGCCCTCTCGGGCGGCGAACGCCGACGGGTGGAGATCGCCCGCGCGCTCGCCTCGCAGCCGCATTTCATGCTGCTCGACGAGCCGCTCGCCGGCATCGATCCGATCGCCGTCGGCGATATCCGGGACCTCGTGTCGCATCTAAAGGATCGCGGCATCGGCGTGCTCATCACCGACCACAATGTCCGCGAAACGCTGGAAATCGTCGATCGCGCCTACATCCTATACGACGGGCAAGTGCTGATGGAAGGCGCGCCCGCGGAGATCGTCGCGCATGAGGGCGTTCGCCGCGTCTATCTTGGCGAACGATTCAGTTTGTAGCGCCAGTCATGAAGCTATCGCCCCGCCTTCAGCTACGCCAAGCGCAGACGCTGGTGATGACGCCGCAACTGCAGCAAGCGATCAAGCTGCTGCAGCTGTCGAATCTCGAAGTCGCCGCCTATGTCGAGAACGAGCTCGAGGCAAACCCGCTGCTCGAGCGCGACGAGAGCGACGAGGACCACGACGAGCCGGCGAACGAGGATGGCGTGGCGGCGCCGCAAGACGACGGCGAGCCTCCGCTGCTGGAGCCGATTGCGCCGCGAGAAGCGAACCAGCCGCCAGGCGAAGCACCGCTCGATGTCGAGCCTAATGGAGACGACTGGCTGGGCGGACCCGCCGCGGATTGGCGCGGCGGCGGCCGTGGCGGCGACTTCGAGGACCGCGACGATGGGTCCGATCAAAGCGTCGCCCGGCCCAAGACACTGCGCGAACACCTTCTCGAGCAGATCAGCATCGATCTGGCCCAGCCGGTGGATCGTATCATTGGCGCGCACCTGGTCGATCTCATCGACGAGGCGGGGTACCTGCCGGGCGATCTGTCGCTGGTCGCGACGACGCTCGATTGCCCGCTGGAGCGGATCGAAGCGACGCTGAAGCGTTTGCAGCGGTTCGACCCGCCGGGCGTGTTCGCGCGCAGCTTGCAGGAATGCCTGGCGCTGCAGCTTTCCGACCGCGGCCGGCTCGACCGGGCGATGTCGCGGCTGCTCGACCATCTCGATTTGTTGGCCAAGCGCGAAATGGGCGAACTTGCCC
>DATFES010000585.1:0-4442 GCA_035250945.1 Alphaproteobacteria bacterium
GCGGGCCATGGATTTCTACTGGTTCGCCGCTGCATCGCCAAGAATGGTCGGAGCGGCGGGATTTGAACCCGCGACCCCCAGTCCCCCAGACTGATGCGCTACCGGGCTGCGCTACGCTCCGACCGTTGCGCTTCGCGGCGAGGTACGACAAGGCGTCGGACGGGTCCGCGCCGAGGCGGCCGCGAGCGCGGCCGGACTATAGCCGCAGCGTACGGTGCGGTTCAACGCCGACGGGCGCGGAGGAGTTGCCGTAGACCCTCGAGCTCGGATATTGCCGACTCGATCGAGGCTCGATCGATCCGCCCGGCTCCGCCCGCCACTGCCGGGCGCGACGGCGCAACGGGTTCGGCGGTCGCAGGCCGGGTATGCGCGACCGGCATCATCGGTTCGTGCTCCTCGGGCCCAGGCTGGACACCAGCGCCCGCGCTGTCGTCCGCGCGCGCACCGTCGCGCAACAGCTTTTGTACGCCCTTGATCGTGTAACCGTGCTTGTAGAGCAGTTCGCGAATCCGCCGCAGTAGATCGACATCCTCGGGCCGGTAGTAGCGCCGCCCGCCGGCCCGCTTGAGCGGCCGGATCTGCGTGAACCGGGTTTCCCAGAACCGGAGGACATGCTGCGGAACGTCAAGCTCGCCCGCGACTTCGCTGATGGTGCGAAATGCTCCGGCCGACTTTGCCGCACGTCGCAATCCAGCGCCGTACCCGGCGGCAAAACCGCCGTCGCCAGGATTCGAGGCTTGAGGCATCGTCGCCACCGCTTATGACTTGGGCGAAGTGGGCGACGATGCCGCGCCGGCGGCGCTCTTGGCGGCGCCAGCGGCCTTCGACAACGCGCGATTGATCTTATTTTTGAGGACGTGCGAGGCGCGAAACACCAACACCTTGCGCGGCAAAATCGGAACTTCCTCACCCGTCTTCGGATTGCGCCCGATACGGCGGCCTTTCTGACGCACCGAGAAACTGCCGAACGACGAGATCTTGACGGTCTCGCCGCGAGCTAGGGCGTCGACGATCTCGTTGAGCACGGTTTCGACCAGCGAGGCTGAATCGTTCCGCGACAGCCCAACTTCCTGGTAGACCGCTTCGCTTAGATCCGCCCGCGTGATCGTACTGCCCGCCATGATCGCCCCCTCGCCGTAGCTCCAATGGGACTTTATATGACGCTAATAAATCCGTCAATTACAGGGGGATGGCGTTTAATATTTACCTGAAGTCTAACTGGAGAAATGGCCGCTAAGATACTCAAAGAAATGGCCCTACCATCGCACCACGCTGGCGCCCCAGGTGAGCCCGCCGCCGATCGCCTCAAGCAATACGAGATGTCCTTGCTGCAAACGGCCATCCCCGGCTGCTTCGGCGAGCGCCAGCGGGATCGACGCCGCCGACGTGTTGGCGTGATGGTCGATGGTGGCGACGACCCGATTGGCGCCGAGACCCAGCTTGCGGGCCATCCCGTCGATGATCCGCTTGTTGGCCTGATGGGGCACCAGCCAGTCGATATCGGCGCCGGTTAGACCATTGGCGGCGAGCGCTTCCTCGACGACCGCAGCCAGCTTGGTGACCGCGTGGCGAAACACTTCGCGGCCATCCATCTTGACCACCCCGGCCTTGCCGGTCGATGACGGCCCGCCGTCGACGTACAGCGCGTCATGGTAACGGCCATCGGAATGGAGATGCGTCGAAAGAACCCCGCGATCCTTGCCGTTGCCGGCACCCTGCGACGCCCGCAGCACGACGGCGCCGGCGCCGTCGCCGAACAGCACGCAGGTCGACCGATCGGACCAGTCGAGAATGCGCGAGAACGTCTCGGCGCCAATCACGAGCGCCGTTTTGGATTGACCTGTGCGGATAAAATTATCGGCCACCGCCAGCCCATAGATGAACCCGCTGCATACCGCCTGGACGTCGAATGCGGCGCATCCCGCGATGCCCAGCCGCGCCTGCACTCGCGTCGCCGTCGCCGGAAACGTCTCGTCGGGCGTCGTCGTGGCGAGGACGATGAGATCGAGCTCTCCCGCCGTGAGTCCCGCCGATGCCAGCGCATCCTTCGCCGCCGCGAGCGCGAGATCCGACGTAAGTTCACCCTCGGCGGCGATGTGACGCTGCTTGATCCCGGTGCGTTCGGTGATCCACTCGTCCGTGGTAGCGACCGTGCGGGCCAAGTCCGCGTTGCTCACCACCCGGCGCGGCAAATACGCGCCGCAGCCAACCACCTGCGTACGGATCACGGCTCCGGCTTTCATCGCCATCAACCCGCGGCGACTTGACTGGGCGATGGAGCGGCGGCCGAAAGGCGCGCCAGCTCGTCGCGGATCTTGTCGTTGAAGCGATTTTGCGCCATGTCGGCGGCGACGTGGATCGCATTGGCGAAACCGATGGCGTCGGTGCCGCCATGACTCTTCACGACGATGCCGTTCAGCCCGACGAACATCGCACCATTATATCGGCGCGGGTCGGTGCGCGAACGCACTTTCGCCAATGCGCCGCGCGCCAGCAAATAACCGATACGCGCCAGCCACGAGGCTTGAAACGCGCCGCGCAGAAACTCGGAGTATAGCTTGGCGGTCCCCTCGGCGGTCTTGAGCGCCACGTTGCCGGTGAAACCATCGGTCACCACGACATCGACCGTCCCGCCGGTGATATCGTCGCCCTCGACGAAGCCATGGAAGCGCAGCGGAATATTCGAAGCGCGTAGCAGCGCCGCCGCGGCGCGTAATTCTTCGTGGCCCTTCATGTCCTCGGAGCCGACATTGAGCAGCCCAATCGTCGGCTCCTGGAGGCCCAGAACCGTGCGCGCGAAGACATCGCCCATCACGGCGAACTGCACCAGATTGTTGGCGTCGCAATCGACATTGGCCCCGAGATCGAGCATCACGCTCTCGCCGCGCAACGTAGGGAAAAACGAGGCGATCGCCGGACGATCGATGCCCGGCAACGTACGCAGAACGAATTTAGCCAGCGCCATCAACGCGCCGGTATTGCCGGCGGAAACGGCGCCCGCCGCCCTGCCCTCGTCGACCGCGTCGATCGCCAGTCGCATGCTCGAGCGCCGTGCCGATCGCAATGCGGCCGACGGCTTCATGTCGTTGGTCACCACCTGATTGGTGTGCTCGATGCGGCAATGCCCGGCAAGCTTGGACTTGCGGCGCAGTAGCGGGGTCAATTGCGCTTCATCGCCGATCAAGATGAAATCAACGTGGGGCAGGCGCTTCAGTGCGACGTTGGCGCCTTGAATCACCATATGCGGCGAATTGTCGCCGCCCATGGCATCAAGGGCGATGGTCAAGCCAGCCGCCAAATGACCCTGCCTCCGGGTGATCGCCAGTACAACCGGTCAGGCGCTCTTTGTCGCCGTGACCTCGCGACCATCATAGTAGCCGCACGCGCCGCAAATGTGATGCGGCCGTTTGTTCTCGCCGCAATTCGGGCATTCAACGTACGCCGAGCCCGTGAGCGCCTCGTGCGAGCGGCGCATATCGCGACGCGAACGGCTAATCTTCTTCTTCGGTACGGCCATAAAATCATTCCTTCCTTGAGACCTTGCCAGGCGCCAGGAGATCGACCCGGCGCAAAAAACGGCGCCCTACTTAGCCAAATTCACCGGCGCGCTCAAGCGCCGCCTGAGCGGTCCGTCATCTTGAGCTTGGCCAGCGCCGCGAAGGGTGTGTCGCGCCTGGTGCCCTCTTCGCTCCATCTCAGATCGACCGCGGCGTCCGGGGCGCGCGGGTATTGCGGCAAAGCCAACGCCAAATGCTGCGCCACCATCTCGCCGATGTCGAGCGGGCCAGGAGGAAGCGGTTCCTCCGACGCGTCGTCGAGTCCTACGACCACGTCGCGCGGGCTCTCTTCACCGGCTGCCAACAATAACGCAAAATTCTCGTGCAGGCGTGCCGGCACCGGCGCCAGCGTCACGACGCATGTTTGTCTTACTTGGGCGTGGATCTCGCCGCGTACGCGAACCGCCACGCCGCCGTGAACGCGATGCAGAGATACTTGCGCCGAAAGTTCGTCGAGCCCCAAAAGGCTGAATCGCTTGGCCAAGGCCGCGCGCTCGGCCTCCGTCGCCACGATTTCGTAAACGGATTCGCCCTCGCCCAGCCGCTCAAGTTCGACCAGTCGCGAGAACTCCCCTATAGATGCCTGATTCTTCTTCATCTTTTGTTCCGTACGGCGATCGTTCGAGGGTCCGGTTGCCAGCCGCACTGCCGTTAGATAATCCGCACGCCTTACAGGGTCAATCATCGGCCCTATCCTGTCGTGCCGGTGGGACTGGGTGGATCGGGGAACGACGGTCCCGTGGCGATAATGTCGGCGATCGGGCGGTCCGCGAGAAATGCCCGTGCAGCGCGCAAATACGCGATCATCGGCGCCACCGCACCCTCCCTCGCCGGGTCATGCGGGGCGCCAACGGTGCCGTATAAATTGCGCGCAATCGCCTCGCC
>DATFES010000587.1:0-4001 GCA_035250945.1 Alphaproteobacteria bacterium
CATCTCGAGATATTCGCGCGGCTGCGGCAGGCGGCCGGGGGACACCCGGATACTCTGACGCGGGATGATGATCCGCCCAAGAAACTCGTGAAAACGGACGAATTGCGGATTGCCGGTCGCTGCGGCGATGGCGCGATGAAAAGCAAAATCCTGATCGATCGCCGCCTCGCCGGCGGCGATCGCCCGGTCGATCGCGGCAAGCGCCGTGCCAATGCGCTTCACAAGCTGCGGTTTGGCGCGTTCCGCCGCAAGGCCGGCCGCTTCGATCTCGACCCCGGTGCGCAGCTCCATGACGTGCAGCACCTCACCGATCGATCCCAAGCCTTGCGGATCGATCCGGAAGGGACGGCGCTGGCTGTCGACCGCGACGAACGCGCCGACGCCTTGGCGGGTCACGACCAGCCCCTCAGCGCGCAGCGCCGCCACCGCTTCGCGAACGACCGTGCGGCTCACCCCCATCGCCGACATCATTTCTTGCTCGGTCGGCAATCGCGATCCCGGCGCGAGGTTGCCGCCGGTGATGTCGGCGGACAGGCGCTCGACCACCTCGCGGGTAAGGTTGCGTGGCGGCTGGACCGGTCGGAGCGCGCCCAGTTTGGCGGGCGTCCTTGACTCGGTGCGGGTCGTATGTTGTATGGTCATCGTACAAGTAACGTCTAACATCGGACGCGCCGTGCGGTCAATCGATGATGGGCGGGAGGAGCGCCACGGCGGCGCCCGGCGGCGCGACTGGCGCGGCGTCTCTCGACGGCTGCGCAAGGGCGGGGTATCGTAGCCTCGGCTTACCGATACGGATCCTGTGTATTGCTCGTCCGTCAAACAGCGCAGTTCAATTCGTAATTGATAAGACACTCAATCTCGAGGGAGGAATGAGTATGAAGCGACGCAGTGTACTCAAGCTGGGCGCGACCGCGGTCGCGTTCGGCGCCGTCGGCGCGCGGTTCGCCGCGTCGGCCTCGGCGCAGCAAAAGATGGTGCTGAAGGCGACCGACGTGCATCCGCTGGGATATCCCACGGTCGAGGCCGTGGTGCGGATGGGCAAGAAGCTCGAGCAGTCGACCAGTGGCCGGCTCAGCATCCAGATGTTCCCCTCGATGCAACTCGGCGGCGAGAAGGAGATGATCGAGCAAGCGCAGGTCGGCGCGCTGCAGATCGCCCGCATCAGCGTCGGCCCGGTCGGCACGATCGTCGACGAGCTCAACGTCTTCAACATGCCGTTCGTCTTCCGCAACTCGGCGCATATGGAGAAAGTGATCGACGGCCCGATCGGAACCGAGTTGCTGGACAAGGTATCGAATAATCCGCAAACGCGTCTGATCGGACTTTGCTGGATGAACGCCGGATCGCGCAACGTCTACAATTCCAAGCACGCGGTCCGTAACATGGATGATCTCAAGGGGCTCAAGATTCGCATGATGGGTAATCCCATCTTCGTCGATACCATGAATGCCCTCGGCGCCAACGGAATCGCGATGGGTTTCGACCAGCTCTACAACGCGATGCAGACGGGCGTGGTGGACGGCGCCGAGAACAACCCGCCGACTTATGTGTCGGGGAACCACTTCCAGGTGGCGAAGTACTTCTCGATGACCGAGCACCTGATCATTCCGGAGATCCTGGTCTTCTCGCGCCGCTCGTGGGAGACGATGTCGAAGGACGATCAAGAGTTGGTCAAGAAATATTCCAAGGAAGCGCAGCTCGAACAGCGCAAGTTGTGGTATGAGCGCGAGGAGGAATCGGTCGCCAAGATGAAACAGATGGGCATCGAGATCGTGACCTTCTCGCCGGCGGAGAAGCAGCGCTTCCAGGCTGCCGTCAAGCCGGTCTGGGACAAGTACGGCGCAAAGCACGCCGATCTCGTCAAACGCATCCAGGCCGTCAACTGACCATAGGGTTGCGTGACGCTCGAACGGGCCGGCCGAAGAGTTTAATTCGCGCCGGCCCGATTTTTTCCTTCGCCTCGGAGGATCGATGAAGGCCGCCTACGCCAGGGCGATGGACGCCCTATATCTGCTGTGCGTCGCCATTGCGGGCTGCAGCCTGGTGGTAATGACGGTGATCATTCCGTGGGGCGTTTATCGGCGCTACTGGCTTAACTCCGCCGCCGCATGGCCGGAGCCGGCGTCGGTCCTGCTGGTGATCCTCTTCACCTTTATCGCCGCCGCCGCATGCTATCGAGCCGGAGTCCATATCAGCGTCGTGCTCTTCACCAACGCTCTTCCGTCGGCGCTGCGCCGCGCCGTCAACATGGCGTCCGACCTGTCGATGGCGCTGTTGAGTCTATTCATGGTGATCTGGGGCATCCAGCTGGTCGAGACGACCTGGAACCAGGTCATCGCCGAGTTTCCCTTTCTTTCGGTCGGCATCACCTACCTGCCGATTCCGGTCAGCGGCGCGCTGACCTTGTTGTTCATCGTCGAACGCCTGTGGATCGGTCCGCCGTCGCGAACGTCGTTCGTCTACCGCGAACCAGTCGACATCCACTAGATCGAAGCGCGCGGCCAAAGCGATCCACATGACTGCGTTCGTGCTTCTTGGCAGCATGTTCCTCTTCATCGCCATGGGCGTGCCGGTCGCCTACGCGATGGGAATCGCCGCGCTCGTCGGCGCAATGTGGATCGACATCCCGCTCGAGGCGGTGATGCTCAAGATCTCGGATGGCGTAAGCAAGTTCTCGTTGCTGGCCATCCCGTTTTTCGTGCTCGCGGGCGCCATCATGGCCGAAGGCGGAATGGCGCGCCGTCTCGTCGCCTTCGCCAACGTGATGGTCGGCTTCATCCGCGGCGGGCTGTCGCTGGTCAACGTGCTCGCTTCGAGCCTGTTCGGCTGCATCTCGGGCTCGTCGGTCGCCGACACCTCGTCGATCGGCACGGTGATGATTCCGCAAATGGAGCGTGCAGGTTATCCGCGCATCTTCGCCGTCAATGTGACCATTACCGGATCGGTCCAGGCGATTCTAATCCCGCCGAGCCACAACGCCGTCATCTATTCGCTCGCCGCCGGCGGATCGATTTCGATCGCCAGCCTGTTCCTCGCCGGGGTCTTTCCCGGGCTGTTGCTGGGCTTGTCGTTGGTGATCCTCTGTCTCGTGCTCGCCCACAAGAACGGTTATCCGAAGGGCCAGGTCGTCCCGCTGCGCCAGGCGTTGAAAGCGGCCGGCGAAGCGCTGTGGGGTTTGATCACCATGGTGATCATCCTCGGCGGCATCCTGAGCGGCGTATTCACCGCCACCGAATCGGCGGCGGTTGCTTGCGTCTACGCCTTTCTCGTCACCATGTTGGTCTATCGCGATTATCGCTGGCGCGATTTGCCGCTGCTGATCCACCGCACGGTCAAGACGGTGGCGATGGTGATGATCCTCATCGCCTTCGCGTCGGGCTTCGGCTACATCATGGCCTTGATGCAGCTTCCGGCGCATGTGACGCAATTTTTCCTGACGCTGTCGGACAACAAGTACGTCATCCTGTTTCTCATCAACATCATGCTGCTCGTGCTCGGTTGCCTGATGGATATGGCGCCTTTGATCTTGATCTGCACGCCGATCCTGTTACCCGTCGTGACCAGCCTCGGAATCGACCCGGTGCATTTCGGGATGATCATGCTGATCAATCTCGGCGTCGGCTTGGTCACGCCGCCGGTCGGCGCTACGCTGTTCGTCGGCTGCGCGGTGGGCAAGGTGACGATGGAGCAGGTGGCTCGGACGATCTGGCCGTTCTATATCGCGATGATCATTGTCCTAGCCCTAGTCACCTATGTACCCGCCATCTCGCTCTGGTTTCCAAGCTTGTTCGATTTCTGAATCGCGACGGGCCGCCCTGTGTATGGAGCGGCCCGTTGCGGCACGATGCTGGAAGACCGCTTTAGGAATAAACCTGACGCTGCTGTCCGAGTCCGGCGATGCCGAGCGTCACGACGTCGCCCGCCTTCAAGTAGAGCGGCGGCTTGCGGCCAAGCCCGACGCCGGGCGGCGTACCGGTCGAAATCACGTCTCCGGGCTCGAG